>BDTI01000046.1 GCA_002923215.1 archaeon BMS3Abin16
TGTGGGCTGCTATAACGCGCTCGTTGAGAAAGCCAAGGCCGTCAAGGTATTCGAAGGGTCGCATGCCCTTGCTATGCTTTAGGTTCTCCACTTCGTCCGCTGTTTCAGAGACATGGATGTGCACACCCACATCATGTTTTTCTTGAAGATCTTTCACAGCCAGGAGGAGCTCTTCAGAACAGGTATACGGCGCGTGGGGGCCTAGAAAAGGAGTTATCCTATCTGAGGCTTTGAATCTCTTTATCATATCCTCCCCGTCGCGCAGAAGCTTGCCTCTTTGATCCGGGCCCTTCACATCGAGAAGCGGTGTTGAAAGCGCTGCACGAATGCCGGTTTTTTCAACGCATTCTCCCACCACCTCCATGTGCCAGTACATGTCTGAAAAACATGTGGTTCCGCTCTGTATCATCTCAGCAATTCCAAGGTTTGAGCCGGCTCTGATGTGTGATTCGCTTAGGTTTGCCTCGATAGGCCAGATATGGTCCTCCAGCCAGGTCATAAGCGACAGGTCGTCGGCCACACCACGCAGAAGCGTCATGGGCAGATGGGTGTGGCAGTTCACAAGCCCTGGCATGGCAAGCCTGCCACGACCATCGATCACATGTTCTGCCTCGCCTTTGATTTTTCCGCCGATTTCAATGATTCTCCCGTCATCAATTGCGATTGAACAGTCTTTGAGAACACGCCCCCTGGGGTCAACACATGCAACTGTTGCGCCCTCAATCACAATATCCATGGGAAAAACATGCAAGGCGGCGTATTAAAATTTATGGTGGCCATGGGGGGAGTTAAGCAGCCTATGTTTTCAAAGCGATTTAAGGCCATCTTTAAATATGGCGAAATCAATTGTTAAAGTCAGGCGCCCTTTATGTTGCAGAAAACCAATTTAATCTTTGCAGTGGGCATAATAGCCCTGTTCGTGGGAGTGGTATATACAATGGTAAACATTACTAACACGATGATTACTGAGCAAACCGGGCTTTTAGACGCAAGGGCCGGCGATCAGATCGGAGGCGTGGAATACCAAAGGAGGGGCAGGGAGAGCGAGAAGATGTACAGAGGCAGGATAGCAGACGCTCTTGAAAGGATCGAGTCCAAGTTCCTGGAGGTTGCAAAGATCGTGGGAAGGCTTGACACCCTCAGGGGGGATCGGCTGAATCAGGAAGGGGCCAATGTACGGCTCGTGGACCAGAAGGTGAACATAACCGAACTGGGCCCTGACAAATACGTTGTCTATCTCAATGGCACGCCCTACGACATTAACGATGTGATGCTGAATGTCACAGAGAACAGGACTCTTGTGATGAGGGTGGTTGTAATAGAGCAGGACAACTACTATCAATACTATCCCTATATTCCTGGCAACATGTCTGAGATACTCAACCTCTCAGGAGATTATAATTACACAGCGGATCTTGAAATGATCGCGGCCAATCTTAGCATGGGGCTTGAAAATTTTAGAACTGACAGCATCACTTAAACTGTTGACCTCAACCTTTAAAAGCCATTTGGACTAATCTTGTTCTTATGTCGTTTTTCGTGATTCCGGCGGTTGATCTCAAAGACGGGAAGTGTGTGCGGCTTGTGCAGGGTAATCCCAGGCATCAGACGGTTGAGCTTGACAATCCTGTCAGCGTGGCCAGGGGGTGGCAGGAGATGGGGGCTCGGAGGCTTCACCTAATCGATCTCGACGGTGCCTTGGGGGGCGAGCAAAGAAACGAAAAAATCGTTCGAGAAATCGTCTCTGCTCTTGACATTCCGGTGCAGTTCGGAGGCGGCATACGGTCATTTAAAGACGCCTGCAACCTGCTGGATCTTGGGATTGAAAAGATTATTTTGGGAACTGTGGCCATGGAAAGTCCTGAGCTGCTCAAGGGTTTGGTGGAGAAGTATGGGCGGGACCGGCTTATTGTTGCCTTGGATTCGAAGGGCGGCAGGGTTGTGACCAAGGGCTGGGTTGAGGAAACAGGCGTGCGGGCCGCGGATGCTGCAAAGAGATTTGAAGAGCTTGCCTCTGAATATTTATTTACAAATGTGGATGTTGAGGGGATGACAGAGGGCATTGATTTGGACATTGTAAAAGAGGTTGTAGATTCCACAAAAAGCGGGGTAATCGCGTCAGGCGGAATCACATCTATAGACGATATTCAGGCTGTAAAAGATGCAGGTGCATCGGCGGTTGTAATCGGCACAGCGCTGTATAAGGGCAAGATCGATTTTAAAGAAGCCCTCAAATTGGAGGAACCATGACATCCAGTGAACTCATGATTTATACTGACGGCGGCGCCCGCGGCAACCCTGGACCTGCAGGAATCGGAGTAGTCATCACAAAGCCAAAGGGCGAGACGCTGGCCGAGCATAAAGCTTTCATCGGAAGGGCTACGAATAATCAGGCTGAATATCGGGCGCTTATCAAAGGACTTGAGCTGGCAAAGGACTATGGCGCTCGAAAGATTGTGTCAGTTATGGACAGCGAGCTGGTTGTTAAACAGATGAAAGGAGAATATCGTGTGCGAAACAAAGGCTTGCAGCCCCTCTATCAAAAGGCCAGGGCGCTGGAACAGGGGTTTGACTCAGTCACGTATAGGCATGTTAAACGGGAGAATGACAAGATTCAAATAGCAGACCGCCTCGTAAATGAAGCATTGGATGAGAAGGAGTAGGAAAGGGTGAGGACGAAAGCGATTGAGCGCAAAACCTCGGAAACCGACATCTCGGTGAAGCTGAATCTCGATGGATCCGGCAAATATAAGGTTTCAACTGGAACGCAGTTTTTCGATCACATGCTGGAAAGCTTTGCGCGGCACGGCAGTTTTGATCTTGAAATCACAGCCACCGGCGACAATGAGCACCACATAGTGGAGGACGTGGGAATCGCCCTTGGGCAGGCGCTTAAAGAGGCGCTGGGTGACAAGAGAGGTATTACTCGTTTCGGCCACGCTATTATACCGATGGATGAGGTGCTTATCCTTACATCCGTTGATCTCGGCGGCAGAACACATATCTCGCTGGACGTGAAGTTCAGGAAGAAAAAGATTGAAGACCTAAGCGCGGAGATGATCGAACACTTCATAGAGAGCTTTGCCTCAGAGGCTAGGATGAATCTGCACATCAAATTCCTTGACGGCCGAAACGACCACCACAAAGCCGAGGCGATATTCAAAAGCCTGGCAATCGCGCTAAAGATGGCGGTAGCACGAGACCCAAGAAAGGGTCTGCCCAGCACAAAAGGCGTGCTATAGGGTATATCTTTATAAGCCGCCACTACAATTTATTAGAATAGGGGTGAAGTCTGTGAGATTTAAGGTCATACTTGAAGAGGACAAAGAGATGGGAGGGTATGTTGTAAGCTGTCCTGCATTGCCGGGCTGTCATTCTCAGGGTGACACGAAAAAAGAGGCGCTAAAGAATATCAAGGAAGCAATTCAAGCCTGTCTTGAATCCCTTTCAGAGGATGTGGTTAAGGAAGCGTTCTCAAGACCATCTTCACAGGTTGTTGAAGTAGTGGTCTAAGCATGCCGAAGCTCCCTGTTATCTCAGGTGATAAGGCTGTAAAGACATTTTCTAAGGTGGGATGGTATCCTCATAGACAGGTTGGCAGCCATCTTGTTATGAGAAAAGAAGGCTCGAAGGTCACGCTTTCAATCCCCCGGCATAAAGAGCTGCGACCCGGTCTTTTGAGAAGATTGATTCGAGACTCAGGACTCTCAGTCGATGAATTCGTCGAACTACTAAAAAAATAAAAGGATCTTCCGAGCACAAGGCGTGCTATAAACCGGTCTCTCCTTATTTTTATCTGCCTTTATGCCTGTATTTGTCAAAGATATCCTTTAATCTGTAGATAAGCTCTGAGTCGCTTTTCACATGGATCAGATACCTGGGCACGCTCTTCTTTAATCCTCCTTCGTGGGTCATATATTCTGCCATGAAGGGCTCACCCCACACCGCGATGTCAGCCTCTTTCTGAGGCTTTTCGCCGGAATCGATAGCAATAAAGGCAATGTTTTCATCAATGCTCTCCACCCAGACCGGACTTGAGACATTTTCCGCTCCGCTGCAGCTTTTTATCTTCGGCGTTACATCTCTCTCCCAGGTTTTTCTGTACTCATCTTTTAGGACCGGTATTATACGTGTTGTGTCCTTGTTCTCTATCGCAGGTTTAAAGACGTTTTCAAAGACGACATCAGAGAGAAACATGTTTATGCATATGTTGAACCACCAGATTTCACCCTTGTTTTTGAGCGCCATCTCCCGTGTGTGCTCGAGGAGTTCACTCGGCTTGATAAGCGAAATCTCGCCTGCCTTGATCTTCATGTCAATGCTGCTGATATTGCTGTGG
Organism: archaeon BMS3Abin16; assembly: GCA_002923215.1. Taxonomy (GTDB): domain Archaea; phylum Hydrothermarchaeota; class Hydrothermarchaeia; order Hydrothermarchaeales; family SZUA-236; genus SZUA-236. The sequence continues at coordinate 4,340 of BDTI01000046.1, forward strand.
ATCACGGCAACTTCCTGGTCATGCTTTATCTCGCTTCGCATCTCGTGGAGTACGTGAAGCGCCAAGAGAAAGAGGATGAGCGGCAGGATATAGGTCTCTGGAAGCAGGTCTGCGGCATGCAGCACGAGTGCGAGAAAGCTTGCCACGATGACGGCGACGATGTCAAAGTTCTCTTTTGCAAGCTCTAAAAAGCTCATAAGCAAGAATATGCGAAGGAGCTATTAAAATAGTTTTCTTAATCACCCTGGAGCACAAAGGGTGCTTTAAAGCTAGTCTCGCCGCTTAAATATGTCTTTGACTTTTGAAATCCCTCGTTCTTTTGTTCCCAAAGCCCACCATATTGATATCAAAACAAAAGGCCAAAGAATAGTTAAATCGAATAATGTGATTGTTAAAGGTCTAGTTGGTGGAGTTATAGTGGTTGTTATTTCTGAAAACAACCAGGGCAGGATGGAATAAGTTACATAAACTTCTGATATCTTCTCCCAGAAATTATTGTTATGGGATTTCCTTACAACATACCACGGGGCAAAGGTCAAGTAAAGAAAAATAATCCAAAAAATCCATTTAGAACGTTGGCCTCGTTTAAATGACACGTCTACGTCATAAGAAACCGTTCCGACAGTTTTGCCTTCAGTAATTTTTTCTAATGTTTTATAGTTATACACGTTAATTTGTAATCCTTGAAAATTTCCGTCTATTGGATATGTCAAGGGACCAATCATCCGTACATTCCCGGTTCCAAATATTCTGGGGGGTGCATGCACCACAAAAATGGGAGCAGAAGGACCAGAACCAACTTGAATATGAGGCGCAGTTCTAGCAGAAAGGTTTAAGTCACTATCTACTTCTGGAAAACAGAACTTTTTGGTGACTGACATTCCTGATTCTATTTCAAGATTGTTCAGAAACATTGAGTATTCATCATAAGGATACCAGTGTTCACTTCCGAATTCAAAAAGATACCATTTATCTCTTTTATTCTGAAATACATTATCTGCCCAATAAGTTACTTCCAGCGACTTCAAGCCTTCAGTTGGTATTGTAATATTTACCACGTATTCTAGCTCAGTTACTTTAATCTCTGGTTTTGGATTGAAGTAAATTATTTTATTCTCTGAAACAGCTTTAAAATCAAAGATCCTAAATTCACGTTCATTGTGAAAGAAATAATTGATTTCCTTCAGATTTTTTAATAGAGTAATATACTCCGTATTGAACGTGTGATCAAAATCCACTTCAACTATTTTGTACGACTGGGCCTTTACGTTTAGGCTTGTTTGATTTAATATTTCAGTATCAATATTACATATGTCAGTTTGAGCGCCTACGGGAAAAACTAGTGAAAAAACAAGTATTAAACTAACCAAGAATAATAGTTTTTTATTTCCGGTTTCAAAAGCCAAGGTCATTAACACCCCCGATAGATCTTATTTTTCCTTTCCCAACTTTTCTAATGAAACTATAAAGCTTTATGCTCTATTTATGATATTTCACTCCTTTGATGATTGTGTAGGCTCGGTAGATTTGTTCGATGAGAATCAATCTTGCGAGCTGGCTTGTAAAGGTCATCCGGGATAGGCTGAGCCTGTGGTCTGCTTTTTCCAGGACTGATGGGCTTAGGCCGCTGGGTCCTCCGAGTATGAAGACAATGTTTTTTGCAAGCTCCTGTTTTTTGATGAACTCTGCAAAGGCATGTGAGGTGAGGTTTTCACCCTTTTCGTCGAGGGCCACAGCCAGCTCACCAGGCCGGATGTAGTCCAATGGATTTTTTCCATTTTTCAGCTCTAAGACCTCCAATCTTGTGAAGCCAGTGAGCCGCTTACGATATTCGTCAAAGCCTGCCCTGAGACCGAGGTCTTTTAGCCTTCCCACCGCAATAATCCGTATCATCACCTCAGACGGGGGTTCAAAAAGTATATTAATCCTTGGCAGGGTCTATTGGGAATGATGAATAGCGATAGACGCGTAAAAGAGGGTGGCAAAGAGCTCTTCTGGGCAGATCAAAAAACCGATGAAATCGTATCGCGAAAGCAGTACCGCTACCTCGAAAAAGACATCGAGCCTTTTTCTGAATACGTAGTGAAGACCTCGGCCTCAATATCTGGAGTATTACACATCGGCCGGTTGTCCGACACGATCCGCGGGGAGTCGGCTGTGCGGGCGTTGCTTGATAAAGGCCACAAAGCCAGTCTCATCTGGGTTGCAGAGGATATGGACCCGCTGCGAAAGATACCGGAAGGCGTGCCAGCAGAGTTTAGCGAGCATATCGGCAGGCCGGTAACTGACATACCCGACCCCTGGGGCTGCCACAAAAGCTATGCCGAGCATCATGTTGAAAAATATCTCAAGGTGCTCCACGAGTTTGTGGGCGTTCCGATGACCCGGTATTCGATGATGGAGGAGTATCGGAAAGGTTCCTTTAAACCCTATATTAAAAAGCTGCTCGAAAACCTTGAGGCCGTAATCGAGATCCAGAACAGGTATCGTGACAAAAATAATCCGCTGCGAAAGGGGTGGGCGCCCTGGACACCGGTGTGCAAGAACTGCGGCAAGATCATAACCCCTCGTGTCCATGATTTCACCGAGGAGGGGAGGCTGCCCTATACATGCAGCGACTACAAGTTTGAAAGCACAACCGCTGCGGGCTGCGGGCATGAGGATGAGGCTGACCCGCTGCGTGATGAGGGCAAGCTTATGTGGAAGGGTGAGTGGGCTGCGCAGTGGGCGCTTTGGAATGTCTGTAGCGAAGGCGCGGGCAAAGAATACGCGGTGCCCAACAGCGCGTTTTTTGTGAACGGCGAGCTCTGCGAACGGGTGCTCGGCTATCCAATGCCTGTGCCTATTTTCTATGAGCACCTTATGATCGACGGCAAGAAGATGAGCGCCAGTGTCGGTAACGTGGTCTATCCCACTGATTGGCTTGAAGTCGCGCCTGCTGAGCTCCTCCGATTTCTCTATAACAAAAAGCTCATGAAGACCCGGAATTTCTCCTGGTCTGAACTTCCCAAGCTCTATGACGAGTATGACAGGACTGCGGCTGGATACTGGAGCGGGAGGCTTGAACCCACGCAGAAGCGGCTCTTTGAGATATCTCAGATAGGTGATGTCAAGCCGGCGCTGGGCATTTCTTTTTCCATGGTTGCCTTTCTTTCAAAGATTTTTGTTGATGACGCATCTTTTATTCGGAGTGTGGAGCGCACAGGCCATTTTTCGAGCGAGGTTAGTGATCTTGTTATTGACAGGCTGGGTAAGGCCAGGCTTTGGGCTGAGAAATATGGTGTGGGCATACCCTCGCTTGCAGAGGATTCGAAGGGCGTTCGGCTCAGCGGGGATCAGAGTCTTTTTCTCTGCGGGCTCGCTGATTTTCTGGAGGCCGGCGAGCATTCTGAGGAGGAGATTCAGGCTGAGATTTACAGTCTTTCAAAGAGTATCGGCCTATCTACGAGGGATGCTTTTAAGGCTGTTTATCTCACGGTTTTGGGTGAGGAGCGGGGTCCGCGGGCGTCTACTTTGATTGCTGCCCTTGACCGCAACTGGGTTGTCGAAAGATTTAAATATAATTATAAATAGTTATAGTTTAACCTGTGGTAATCCTATTTTAACAACTCCGCTCTGTACCCTTTACCACAGGTCCCATCCACCCATCAAGAACTTTTATATAGCTGATAGTAATATCGCTGTCTAGGTGGTTTTTTTGGCTACAAAACAAGTTGAGCTTAAGACATTGAAGGTGGGGAGTTACATCGTCCTTGACGGCGAACCATGCAGAATCGTGAGCTATCAAACAGCAAAAACAGGTAAACACGGTTCCATGAAAGCCAGAGTAGACGGAATCGGCATACTCGACAACCAGAGGCGAAGCATCGTAAAACCGGTGAGCACCAAGGTTGAAACACCGATCATCGAACGCAAAACCGCGCAGATAACCCATATCCAGGGCGAGACGCTTGGGCTCATGGACCTGGTATCATTCGAGTCATTCGAAGCAACAGCACCCAAAGACCTTGAAGGAACACCAGTGGAAGGTGCTGAAATCGAGTACATCGAAGCCATGGACAGAAAAAAACTGGTGCGTGTTAGAGGAAACTGATGTACAGAGTTCCCCAGACATTTGCAAGACGGGAAGAGACACTTGCAGAAGCAAAATTTGCTGTCCTGGGAATACCATTTGATTCCAGCGAGTCTTATCGCACAGGCTCAAGACTTGGGCCAAACGCGATAAGAGAAGCGTCGCGCGACATTGAAGACTATGACCTGGAGGATGGGTCTGATCTCCTGAATCTTTCGATATGTGATCTCGGCGATCTTGAAGTTTCATTCGGAAACTACAGTGAAACCGAGAAGCGGGCGGTTGAAACTATCACAGAAATCATCGGCGCAGGTGCTGTTCCCGTCTGCCTCGGCGGCGAGCACACAATCACATATTTCGCGGCTAAAGCCTTGAAAAAAGACATTTTTTACGTGGTCTTTGACGCTCATCTCGACTATCGGGACGGGTATATTGAAAACCGGTTTTCACACGCCTCGGTCACACGTAGGCTTGCAGAACTTGTGGGGGCTGAAAACATCCTTGTTGTAGGCGTGCGATCAGCGTCAAGTGAGGAGCTAGCAGAAGCAAAAAAAGATGGGCTCCATTATATTTCTGCCATTGATTTTTACCGTGACAGAGCAGGCGCGCAGAAAAAGATTGAAAGCCTCACAGCAGGCAGAAGTGTTTATCTATCCATCGATTTGGACGCAGTTGATCCATCGGAGGCGCGGGGAGTCTGCAACCCTGAGCCGGGCGGACTGTACTACCGGGACCTTGTTGAAACACTGGATTTTCTCAAAGACTGCCAGATTACGGGAATGGATCTAACTGAGCTCGCGCCAGCCTATGACCATTACTCGCCGATAATTGCAGCTAAACTTGTCTTCAAAGCACTCTCCAGAGCCAGAATCTAGGCAATGATTCGGATCCCGTCTTCTGAGAGGTCTACCACATAACTTCCAAGGGTGTGTTTTGCCCCGCGCATCTTACGTATTGCAAGCCTGCGCTTCTGGGCGGCGCTGTCAAGGTGAAGTGTGATTATCCCGTCAAAGAGAAATGCCTCCACCGGAAACTCGCTTGTGCCGATGTCGTTTCGCTTCGCCTCACTGATAATAAGCGTTGTAACACCCATTTCAGCCAGGCTGAGAGAGAGTCTGAGCATCTCAGTTCTAACTTCAAAGACATCGCTCATGCTCAGTGCAAGCGCTGAAATCGCGTCGACCACAACCCTCTTTGCCCCTGTGTCTCGAACAGTCTGTTCAAGGATTCCCAGCAGGTGGGACATGTCAAGCCCGCGCCTGGCAACTTTCGTATCGATATCAGTCTTTTTCACCCTCTGAGTAACGGCATCGATAAGTGTGAGTTTTCCCTCCTCTCCGAGCGCTTCAATATCCCAGCCGAACTTGAGCGCGTGCTTTCGAATCTTCTCCGGATGCTCAAGTAGCGAGACGAAGATCCCGTTCTCACCATATTTTGTCGCGCCTTCATAGAGAAACTGCATCGCAAAAATCGTCTTGCCCGCGCCTGGCCCACCTACCACAAGGATTGAGTTTCCCGTAGGATAACCTCCCTCTGAAAAAAGGGAGTCCATACCCTCGATACCTGTTTTCACAACCGCCATTATATTTCCTCCGTTCAAAGACTATTGCGGTTCATGATTAAATATTTATTCTATTAATATTTGATATACACACGATGTTTGGTGGAAAGGAGTTCGATGAGGCGCTGAGTGCGTATGCGAAGGAGAAGGAGGGGCGCTCAAACAACGCCTTTTCAAATCTGCGCAAGTCACACAACTTTTTTTCAGACGTCGGCTCCAAAGCAGATGTGAACCACCAGATTGAAACCTTCATCAACCTCATATCTGATATGGGCCGGGACAGCTTTGAAAACCGATATGTGATCTTGAGCTTCATCCTTGATTTCTGCAAATATCTGGAGCGCGACTTTCTCTTCAACCTAAAGAGCAAAAAAGACTTTGTTGAGATGAAGGAGAAGGTGAGCGGCTTTATTGAAAAAATCCTTGAAGCCACTAAGATATTCTCTCAAAACGCAAAGCTTCATTCAATCGAGCATCTGCTGGAATACTATGGCATCCTTTTGGACGCCCTTGAAGAGCCGGAACCAGAGGCGGCGGAAGAAGGTATTTGGTCTGGGAACAACCTGTGGTAAAAATAATGGAGACAGAATATTTATGAAATTTCTCATGAAGGCCAGTTTCGAACTTAGCGGGGAGATCAAAGACCCGGCAGCGCTCAAAAAACACATTGACGACGCCAGGGAGACACTGAAAAAAGGGGTGCCAAAGGGTGAGCAGGGAGGCGAGATAACATCAGTTGAAATCGGTGTGGACAGTGTTGCTCTAATCCTTGAATCAGGTCGCCATGTCCGCCCGCACGACGCTGTTCTCAGAATAAAAAAACGGCTTTCCCAGGCGCTGGGCCGGGAGCAGGGAATCGGCGTTCGAAGAGTCACAGTAGAAAGCTACGAGACATGGTATCCGCTGGACCAGGTTCCGACAGGCAAGATAACACTACCCTTTGTAAAGGAAATCGAAATCGTTGACAAAACAGCTCACATAGTATTCGACGAGCTTGATGAAACAGCCCTTGAGAATAGATATCCTGACCGCATCCTAAAACGGCTTGAAGAAAAGATAAAAGAGGAGCGTGTGAGCGGTAAAGCCGAGTTTTCAAAAAGACACAGCGAAAGCGAGCCCAGGCTGGACCGCTACAAACTGCGCAAAGACCCCACGTCTGAGCTTGCAAGGCGCAACTGGGTGAAGCACATGGGACGAGGTGTATGGACGATTCTACCTGCCTATGCAGCGCTTTGGCGGGCGATTGAAGACGTGGTTATGGAGCGTGTGGCAAGGCCCCTTGGTTTTGTGGAGGTCATGCTCCCAAAGATCGTGCCCCTTGACGTGCAGAAAAAAAAGGGACAGCTCTTCGGCATCCCAAATGAGATGTGGTGGGTCTGCCCGCCGGCAACACGTGACCCGGCGGAGTGGGAGCACTTCAAAGACACCGTGAAAATCACAGGCCAGACAAACCCAGAGGGGCTGATGCAAAACCTGGCGCCCCCTGAGTTCTCACTTGCCTACGCGCAGTGCGAGCCATTCTACGACATCTGGGGCAAACGCACCGTAGACCGGGACAAGCTGCCACTGCGATTCATGGACAGCTACGGCCCCACATGGAGATACGAGAGCGGAGGGCTCAAAGGCCTTGAACGCCTCTCAGAGTTCAAACGAATGGAGTTTGTCTGGATAGGATCACCCGAAGACGCCATATCGATTCGCGACGAGGTCAGGGATAAATCCATCGAGATCATGGAAGAAGTATTTGATGTGGAATGGCGTGTTGATGCTACAACCGCAGTGTATCTTGAGCACGCAGGTGAAACGGTGGAAGGTGAGGACCGCGACTACGCCCGCACCTATGATCTCACTGTGGCCCTGCCCTTTGAAACAGCGAGCCGGCCTGAGCAGGAGCTTGAGATTGCGAGTTTCCACGTCCATGAAGACCATTATGCGAAAAACTTCTATTGGAAGGAGAAGAAAGGCCGGGCCCTCTGGTCAGGATGCGCAGGAATCAGCCCCACTAGGTGGGCATATGTCTTTCTGCTGCGACACGGATTCGACTACACTGATTGGCCCAGCGAAATAAAAAAACTCATCGGCGAAAAACTGCCAAACCTGCCTGACGGGCTGTTTATGTGAAAAAGAGAGGCATATTTTTATATAGGGGAAGATTTATTGGAAACCTCCTATAAAGTTAATTTGAGTTAGATTTGATACTATGGCGAAGGCAAAGAGACAGAAACGTAAGATTGACACTTGGAAGACCAAGAAGTGGGTTGATATCATGGCTCCCCCTATGTTTGGAGAGCAGCAGATTGGTGAGACTTTCAGCAGTGACCCTGCAAACATTATGGGCAGGACCATTGATGTTCAGCTAAGCAAGATTATCGGTGATTACTCTAAACAGCATGTGAATCTCAGGTTCCAGGTTATCGATGTGCAGGATAAGAAGGCGACCACCCGTTTTGTTGGTCACTCAATTACAAGGGAGTATATGAGAAGCCTGATTCGCAGGAAGACCACTCGTATCGAGGGTGTAAGCGATGTTGTGACAAAGG
>BDTI01000047.1 GCA_002923215.1 archaeon BMS3Abin16
CCTAGAACCTGTACCTGTATCGGCCGACCGCTCGTGCTTGAGGGCTTGCGTTCGATGAAAAAATAATTATCAGGCTTGTAGAGTGTGATGAAGCCGTCGATGAACACGTCTTTTGGAATGGGCATGAGCGAGTCGATGGGCGGCGCTGGAAAGAACATGCTGCGAAGCGTTTCGGTAAGCAGCCGGACTTTGCCATCATCTGAGAGAATCATGTTCACAGTTGTCTTGGGTGTGAAAGGCGGCTTGGGAAGTTTGCTTTTCTCGATTTTAAAGAGTTTGAGGATATCGTCGTTTGAGAGGAAGCGTATGTTTTTACCCGATGCAAGCCTGCCCTTCATCACAAGCTCAGATGCGAATTTAAAGTCAATTTCATAGTCGCGGACAAGCACCTTTTCAAGGTAGTACTCGATCTTTTCCGGGCCTTCTTTTTTCAGCCGCGTTGCTTTGTCGCTTTGGGCGATGCGCTTTATAATGTCGCCTGCAAACACGCCTTTCTCGTCAAAGTACATGAGAATCGTTGTGCGCTCGATGAGATCATCGATGCTTTTGCTACCGATTCTGCAGAAGGCTCGCTTGAGAAATCCTGATATCCAGATGCTCCGCTCTCTGGACTGGGCTGCAAGCATGTCTTTGAGCTGCCCGATGTCCACCGAGTTTGGATGTGGCGGGACAGGTATGGGAATTGGTATGCTTGCGCCGCTTCGCTTCTCATACTTTATCACCGTCCCGTTTTCGTGGAAGATGAATGTGATATAAGGGTGGACTGCTGCCATGCGCTTCATAAATTCTTTGACGTTGTTTCTGGCCCTTGGGTAGTCACCGATGAGATAGAGGCTCATCCGGGTTCCGTGTTCCGGGAACTCCTCTTCAACATAGTTTTCTTCCACTATCTTTGTGACCTTGCCTTTGCCGTAGTCATAGACATGGCGGTGGGGCTGTTTTTCAAAATAGGTTTTGCTGACGATTTCGGCGGGTTTTCCTGTGGACTGGTTTGAGTAGATTGCGGCTGCCTTCCAGCCGATTCCCTGCTGGCTGCGTGATGCTTTGTATTCAACGGTCCCTGTTCCGCCGGCGCGCATGATGATTGCAACCTTGCCCTTGGGTATTCCGATCCCGTTGTCTTCGATGCTTATTGCGAGTTCGCCGCGGGATTTGTCGATTATCTCGACTCGCACCGTAATCTGTGCGTTGTAGTCCTCGTTGTGGCCTGATTTTTTCTGTGCTTCCCGTGCCTTGTCGACTGCGTCCGCCGCGTTTTGCACGCCTTCCACGATTGTTTGAAATGGAGCGCGTGATTTCTGCCCGAAACCTGTGTCCACTCGTTTTAGAAGCTGTTCTGCGCTTTGCAGCCTGATGTGGCTGTGGATTGCATCTTCAGCTTCCCGGCGCGCCCGGTGTTTCGTTTTGCCCGGATCTTCTTTAACCAATGGTTTTTGTTCCCTGGTCTGCGCTGTAATCTGCTCTTCTTTTACGGCGACTTCTTTTTGCGGTTCTTTCACTGCTGTTTCAGCCTCTGTCTTTTGGATGGGTTTTTCCTCCTTTATCTCTTCTTTGGGCTTTGTGTTGTCTATGGATTTGAACATGTTGTCGAGTAGTGTTTGCTGGTTGCTCACTTGCCCACCTCAGCGGTTTCTTTGAAGTTGATGTTTATCTGGTTGAAAAATTCATCCCATGTTATCTCACGGGATAGCTTTGATTCCAGGTCGACCTTTCTCTTTTTAAGCTCGATTTTGGTAGTGGTTTTCAGGGGTATGCTGCTTGTTGCTGACATGATAGACGCCTATGATTCCTATGATTATATAATCATATACTCATATGATTAAATTACATATAAAGTTTTCGATTGTAAAAGACAAAAACGCCAGGAAGAAAAAGGATCAGCAGCCCAGCCAAAATAAAAGCAATACTTCTGCGAGTTAAGCATCATCAACCATAATCGACCCCAAGTGCCGGTTAATCCGATCAGCAGTACCAGAATTCACCTTACGAATAAGCATATCCCCAGAATTATAGACACTGATTACACCGCCGCTCGGACAGGAAAAAACCGTAACCGACGGAAGCCTTGAAATCACACGAAACCCCTTTCTCTGCGCATTCTTAATCTTAACACTGGTAATCTCAACCGGCCCGCCAAGCTTATACACATGATTACCAAGCCCACAGCTGCGCTTACCTGAAACTGCGCTTGAAATTAAAGGCATCATCATATAGGGACAAAAGGTGTTCGTGAAGAGAAAAGTCGTAACCGTTGAAACCAGAAGCAAAAGCGGGATGCTGTAAATCGGGAAACTTAGAAGAATATCTGACGAAAGCATAAGTCTGGCACCGATCAAACCTACAATGTATTCCGCCACACTATAAAGGATTGTGATTTTAAAAACACCACGCACAAGCAGATTTAAGCTTTCACTCGTAGAGATTATCTTTCCAGGAAGATAGCCGATTAGAAATATCTGCGTAATACTCCAAAGCCCTGCGAGAAGAATGAAGTTCTGTGTAGGCTCTGCAAGTCCGAAGTGAAGCTGAGTCCCATGCGCGACAAAAAGCAGAATCGAGCTTGATATCACACCGAGACGAGGCTCATAATGAGTAGAGCCTGTGAGGGGAACTGCGAATGCGATGAAGAGCAGAATATTTGTAGCCGGCAAAAAGGGAATAACACCTGCAATATCTGGATAAACACCTGTTAAAAAGCCGAAAACCGTCCCTGCGACAACTGCGATAAGTACGCTTTCAAAGCCCAGCCCCAAAAAGGAGTCAAAGTTAAATCCAGGTAAATCCAAATTTACCAACCTCTTTTTAAGGCTCTCCTGCACACCTTCCTCACTCATCTTCTGACCTCTCTCTCATAAAAAAAACCAAATGGACAAAATATTTTTTAAACTGACAATGATATATAAATTTGTAGGGTTTTATCACTCCCCCCTTGCCGCCCTTTGATTTATATGGGATGGTCTGTAAATCAGGAGGTGATGATTCAGATCGACTGCGATTTTCATATTCACAGCAGGTTCAGCGCCGCAACCTCAAAGAAAATGACCCTTGAAACCATCTCAGAGGGCGCACACCAAAAAGGACTGAACGTGATTGCCACAGGCGACGCGCTGAACAAATTTTGGCTCGAGGAAATCGAGGAGCTAAGCTTCAAAAACGGCCTTGGAGAACAAAACGGCTGCCGTTTTATCGTGACAACAGAGGTTGAAGACCGAAACAGGGTGCATCACCTCATATTGTTCCGGGACCTGGAATCCGCTCATCTGCTTCGAGGACTTGTGGAGGATTTGTCGCCCGATATTGACCGGGACGGACGCCCTCATCTGCGCGCTGGTGGAGAGGAGATTGCCAAGGCATGCCACGAGAGTGGGGCGCTTGTCGGGCCGGCGCACGCCTTCGTACCCTGGACCTCTGTGTATAAAGAGTTTAACACCCTGAAAGAGTGTTATGGCAGTGAAAAAGTAGATTTTCTTGAGCTGGGGCTCAGCGCAGACACAAGCCTTGCATCCTCTATTTCTGAGCTTAGAGGCATACCTTTTCTTTCAAACAGCGACGCCCATTCAGCATCCCCCCACAGATTGGGGCGTGAGTTCAACCGGCTGAGTGTTGAAAAACCCTCTTTTGAAGAGATTCGAAAAGCCCTCTTTGGCGAGGACGACCGAAGTATTATTCTCAATGTGGGGTTGGACCCAAGGCTTGGCAAATATCATCGCACAGCCTGCATAAAATGTTACAGGCATTTTTCACTTAAGGAAGCAGAGGGTTTTGGATGGCGCTGCCCGGAGTGTCGGGCACGGATTAAAAAAGGTGTTTTCGAACGGACAGGCGAACTTCGAGACGGCCCTGAAACTGTGCGGCCCAAATACCTGCGCATAGCCCCCTTGGCAGAGATCATATCAAAGGTTGTAGGCGTGAAATCGGTTTATTCAAAGAAGGTAAACACACTTTGGACCAGTCTTGTGGAGGCCAACAAATCTGAGATCGCGGTTCTACTTGACGCGTCTATTGAAAGCATAGCCGAGGTTGACACGGCTGTTGCGGCGGCAATCAAGCTTTATCGGGAGGAAAAATTTACCATCTCCGAGGGCGGTGGCGGTAGATACGGCGAGATCAGTTTCGATCTTTCAAACCCAGTGCCAAAGCAAACTGTGCCTGTGAGTCGGCAAAAAAGCCTTGACAAGTTTTAAACCGCTGAGATAAACTAACAGGCCTTATTTGAATATATAACCTGTTCGTGCAGACCAAAATAGGAGGTCCAACTCTTCAAGCGGTATTCCAGAGGCAATTGAAAAA
>BDTI01000048.1 GCA_002923215.1 archaeon BMS3Abin16
CTCACTCCTGGAGTGACTCCATGATTTTTAAAAGCATCGCTATTTTCTGCTTTATATCCTCGTCAACCTTTATAAACACCATGCCCTCGTCAGGCTGCCCATAGAGGACAACATCATCAAAATCTGCTTCAAGCACTGCCGGGATAACCGCAAGGTCTTCCTCACCGTCAACGCCGATGATCCCGCCAGAGTCTAGATGCTCGCCAATCATTGTCCACAGCAAGGCTGAAATCGTTCCGGCCGGATTTACAACTGAGACCTTGGATGGATGTTTTTTATAGGGCTTTCGTTTCACCTTGAAATCAAGGATTGCCAAATGAGGCGTGACCCCTACATTCATTAGATGCTCATATGATGCGTCGCCAACAACGATTACACGCTCGTCTGTAATCTTTTCTTTCACAGCCGCGGCGGCTTCGTCGCCCTCGCCTTTGATAAGCGTTCCAAAGGGTTTTTTAAGAGACGAGCGCATCTCCTCTGGAAGTGTGATATCTCTCAAGTTTACCTGACCTTCAGGGCGTATTTACCTTTGAGTTTAATCCCCATCTTCTGTGCGACATCCGATCTTTCAGGGTCTGCGATCGCGACAAAACCTATCCAGTTCGGAGTGGTCTTTGCCTTACAGGACTCACATACATCAAGCTCTGTAAGCCTCTTGCATTCTTTGCAGGCGTTTACCTTCATTTCCCTTCCTCCGATTTATCTGGTTTAGCATCTTTTCCTTTTTTCTTCTTTTCCTTCTCTTCAGCAATCCACTCAAATCTGCCTAGATTCGGCTGCCTCATTGTGAGATTGATCTTGCCCTCTTTCTGACCATCTGGACTCGTGCTCACAGCAACGACCCTTGCCCGCACCCTGTTGCCGACCTCGATTACCTTATTCGTGGTCTTGCCCAGTAGGGCTGCGCGCTTTTCATCGTATGAGATATAATCGTCAGTGATCTGAGAGACATGCACAAGTCCATCAAGGGGCCCGAATCTGACAAAGGCCCCGAACTCTACTACATCTACAACTTCGCAGTCCAGTATTTCGTGAAGCTCAGGCTTAAACACAATCGCGTTGAAAACCGTTTTATGATAGGAGGCTCCGTCGTTTGGAATGAGCCTGCCATCCTCAATAGATTCAACATCTGTTATTGCAAGCACAACTCCTACATCACGGTCCACAAGCCCTTCATAGCCGCCGATAACACCGCCTTTGTATTCATAGCCATGTTTAAGAACATCTTCTACAACGTCTGTGAGAGGCTCTCCAAAACGTGGGGGAGGCACTCTAACTACGTCTTCTACCTTTATTGATTTGTACAAACTCTGATCCTCCTTTTTAAGGCTGAATAAATAAGTGCTCGATACTCCTCCTTCTTATATTTATACATTTCTGCATCTTGGTGCTGTTAAGTCTGCGTCACCTTTGAAGCGATTGTTAAATGAGCATAGCTTAGTGAGGTAAGCGGCCTATCCCCGCTCAGATAAGGAGGGAGAAGGAACAGATCTAGCCCTCTTCAACACTCCACATCACCCGATATGTTTTGAACACTTCATCACCGGTAAGACGGTAAAGCAGAGCCAGCTGGTCAACATGCAGCCGATGGTAATGCTCGCTCGACCGATGGCCAAGTGCATCGTAGTAGCTCCAGCCTCCGCCTTTATCATATTCAGGCAGAAAATGAGCTATACTTTTGACACCCTCATTGTATAGTGCTGCCGCTTTTTCGCTGCCTGTGAAATCTGAATATTCACCTATCCACACAACACTTGTAATAAATCCGTTCAACACATAAGGCGGCTCAGACCGGGCGTACTCAGGATACCAGGTATAACTCCCGGTTTCATCGGTGCGAGTGCTTCGAAGCCCGCCCTGTGAAAGGCTGTATTCAAATGCTGAAAGCGCCTTGTCACCAAACTGGAGGTAGCGGTCGTCTTCTGTAGCCCCGTAGGCCAGCATGAGCGCCTTCATGCACCCAGCCTGTGAGAGCGCGCCTATCCATCCCGGCGAAAGATCATATGCAGGCCAGGCAAAGTTGTTCGGCCACACAATGAACCCGCCATCTCTCTCAGTTGACATCTCGATAAGTAGCTCGGTGAGAAACACTCCGCGGTCAAGATCAGACTCGCTCCCAGACTTGTCATAGGCATAGAACGCTTCTCTCGCAGCCTTCGCAATATTGTGCGGCACAGGCTGATACCCGATGTAAACGCCGTCAACAGTGCCGTAAAATGTGAGGGGAAACTCACCTTTTGTAACTGTAAATCTCTCTGGCGCGATGCGGTCTTTGGCACCTAGCTGCGAGATCCCCACTCTAACAAGCTCTTCTCGTGCAGCCGCGAGGCTTGCCCGTGCCGCACCGGGCCGATTCTCATCTAAATAGGATAGTGCAAAGTCAACTTTTTCCTCTGCCGCTAAAACACCCTCCATCTCAGATTTGTCAAAGACAGTGTTAAACCCCTCGGCACCGTCCTCTAAATCGCGTCTGCTCTCTTCAAGCATTTTTTTGGCACGACTGAAATCACCATCCCTAATATAGCTGTCAGCCGCATCGATTGCCGCCCGCGCTGAGTCCACAAGCCGCTCCGATTCATCCACGGTAATACGCTCGGCGCCCAGGCTTAAACACCCTGCCAAAATGCCGATTATCAGTAGCAGAAATATGAGCCGCTCTACCCTTGGAACCGCAAACATTATATCTCTTTAAAACAGATATTTCCATATAAATGTGTGGTGAATCTCTGTGCTTGTGAAAAACGTAATGTCCAAACCAGTCTTTACCGTTGCACCCACTGCAACTGTTGTCGAGGCCGCCCGCATCATGAAAGATGAAAAGATCGGCTGCCTGATCGTTGTTAAATCCGCAGGCAACCCGGTGGGAATTGTTACTGAATCTGATTTTCTGCGCAAGATTCTCGCTGAAAACAAGACACTCCAAACACCTGTGGAAGAGGTTATGACAACTGACATCAAAACAATAGGCGAGGAAGAGACAATCGAGCAGGCCGCGAAGATGATGACGCTGCACCGCATCAGAAGGCTGCCCGTCATCGCAGAGGGAAAGCTCTCTGGAATCGTCACACTCAAAGACGTTGTCAAAGCCAAAAAGGTAAACGGCGAATCAGAATACTACCCCTCATTCACCTAAAAGGGCTTGGTAGAAGGATTAAAGTTGTCTTATTAGAGGAAGGAAAACATGGGTATAAAAGATGATGCAGGGGAAGTACTAATTTACTATTATAACGTATATACCGATGAGACTTCTGAAAACAGAATTATCGGTCCAAAAGAAATACTCGAAATAACTAAATGGAAACCTGTAAGAGTAAGTAATGCTGTTAAATATCTTGATGATTTAAGTGCTTTAAAAATTGAAAATTATTCTGGGAATATTGATGGAGTTCCGCACTTTAGAATTTTAGGAATGGATACGTTGGGAATTCATATGATTGAAGACGAGAAAACTTTTAAAGAAACCTTTGGTTTCCAAATTGGAGTTCCAGGCGTTTTTCAGTTTAGCTGGGGACTAAGTGAAAAATAAAATTTTAAGAATATCTTAAGAGAGATAGGAACGATTCCAATTCAAACTTCTCTTATTGGCTGGCCTCAATTTCTTTGATTACCTCGCCTGTGACCTGCTCAACCATCTCCTGCGCCACAAGAGGATGCAAGAGAAGCGTGTCGGCGTCTGACTTTCGAACGCTCTGCGTAAACTTCGCAAAGATCCCAAGCTTACCCACAGCCACACGCATGAAAATCTCCTGATTAATATTGTCAGACACCGGAACAGTTATACTCTTCTTACTAGCAGGATACCCCATAAAAGTGGTATTCTCCCAATCCCTGCTCTGCTCATCAGAATATTTAGTAAGCCCGGCCCATTCAACAGCGTCCGCCTCAGACGCCTGCTCATATATCTCGACGGTTACAGTCTGTCCAACAGCCTTTGTGTATTTTCCGATAATATCATAGTCAAAGCCCAAGCCGCTGCCCTGCTCAACAGACAGGTTGTATCCCGCGATATATGTGAGATATGTTGAGAGATCGATTATCGGCGGCACCGGAATTCCCACCCCATAGGGCGCGCCCACATCTCGCAGGTCTTCTTTTACACCTGAGACTCCTTTTTGAGCTATACCCAGATCTGCGATTGCAACCATATCAGTAATTCTGCCCTGAGCCCGGTTAGTGTACACTGCGATTGCGTATCTTGCTGACTCCTCGGCAGCGACAGCTCCTTTGAATGCTTCAGAGTATTTTCCCACCTTAAAGCTGGACTCTGCGTCTGCCATCTTTATCTTAGCATCAACTATTAGGTCTGCCGCGGCAAGTGTCTCTGCGTCTTTTATCGATCTTACAAGCACCTCTGCTTCATCGATTCTTGTCTGGGCCAGATCAAGCATTGTCTCTACCGTGGCCTTTTCATCCCGTGATATTTCAGAAGTTGTTATTCCTGACGCCTTGATCGAGTCTGATACAACTGTGTCAAACGCCGGGCTTTCAATGAGTTCAAGCTGTCCGATTCCCATTCGGGCGAGACTCTTCCCAAAGCCCGCATCGGCAGAGCCATAAAAAACTATGGGTAGCGTCTCTGCTGATGCGAGTGTAAGTGCGTCGTCCATGGCTGTGAGATCGTATCCATAGACTGCAACAGCCCGTGTGCCTCCGAATCTCTCGGCAACCTTTAGC
>BDTI01000049.1 GCA_002923215.1 archaeon BMS3Abin16
TCCGATATAGAGCCTTAATATCAACCGGCCGTGTTTCGTATCCGCCGTGGAAATGGGTGAGACTACCGCATTTGGGGCAGAGAAGCTGTGATGTTACTTCTTTACACTTGGTGCACTGGCGCTTAACGATTTCAACGGTGATCGGTGATTTTCCAACGGCCTTTGACAGATCCCGCGTGCGGCCGCCGGCCTGTCCAAGCGGGAAGAGCAGATTTACAGGCGGTGACATCTTCCGTGGCTTCGCCTTTTCAGGCCGTCCCATCCGGGCGCCGATATATGTGGGCGCATTCTCCCGAACAATTATTCCGAAACTGTTTACAATCTCCATCGATGTTTGGCAGCGGTTATAGGCGTTGATGAAAGGCTCTATCACGAGATCAGTTAGTCCGAGCACAGCAAGAAGAGGGGTGTGTTCCTCAAGGACTACCTGGTTTTTTTCAACCCTGTGGGGCACTCCTAAAACCTCAAGAATCCTTTTTTCAGCGCCGGCATCTAATGTGAGCCTGCCATCGGTTATGCTGCCGGTGCAGAGCCACTCTGCAAGGTCGCGCAGCTCGTCCTTTGAAAGGTCATGGTAGAAATAGGTGTAGCGGGGGTGCATGGGCGCGCCTTTTTCGCAGAGCCGCAGCGTTTCCTCAGGAGTTGGAACAGATTCAATGGGGGTGCAGCCCGCGGCCTCTGCCTCAAGCCGCCACCATTCCTCGCAGTAGCCGGCGGGAAGAAGCCTGTGGTTGTTTTCTAAAAACTCGCCATATCCAATGAGGATGTCGCCTGCGAACAAAACCTCTTGGAGAGACCCTATTATTTTTTTCGCATAATCCTCTGTTTCCACTCGAACAACACTGCCGTCTTTCAGCTTTACAATCGGTCCTTCAATAGAGTCGCAGGGACTGGCAACCGCGCCTTTGCCTGGTTTTTCAATCTTCATCTGCGTGCCTGTTGCTATGAAATCATCGAATATAACCATTGTCGCCGGATGGATTGAAACAGCGGCAAGCCCTGAGCATCTGCTCCTGCCGTAGCGAAGCCGAAGGCCTCCCTTTGCAGATGGATGAGAGAGAATCGGTCTGCCTGCGATAACATCTCTTATATATTTATGAACGGTTTTCTTTTCATTTTTGCAATCGTCGCCTGCGGGCTTGTCCTTTTTAATGTCTGAAAGCCACTCCCAACCCTTTATCTGGAGCTTGTCAACAAACTTGGCAATCTTCGGAGCCTTTTGAAGCACGCCCTCAGCAAGGACAAGCACAGCGCCGCCGCGAAGCTGATTTGTCTCGACACGGGGGAGATTGCGATAACCTGAAACCTCCACTCTATCAGTCCCCTCGCCTGTAACCTCTACAGGTATGTTTTCACAGGCTGTGCGTATCTCGGCAGGTGACGGGAGATACTGGAGCCTCGCTGCTTCAGAGTTGTAGAGGTCAGCCTCTTCCACAAGCCGCTCCACCTCCTCAGCGGTTGGAACATATGCTGACAGCCCCAGCGCCTGGCGCAGGTAATCGGCTGTAAGAACAGCAAGCGCCTGAGCCGAGCCTCCGGCAGAGCGAATTGGCCCTGCGAAATAAACCGCTAGATACCGGGATCCATCATGGTTCTCTTTAACACTCACCTTTACAATCCCCTCCATGGGCGCTGCGACAACGCCTTCGGTTAGAATTGCCAGTGCTGTTCGAAGCCCCTGTTCAGCAGCCTCCTCCTCAGAAAGGCTTGAGTTCCCGGCAATCTGTTTTGCAATAATTAGAGATGCTTCTTCACGACCGTGCTCGTTTACAGCGCGCCTGATCTTCTGGGCAATCCCCTCCGGGCCAACCAGGCTTTCAACCCGCTCGGCAAGGTCTATTGCCAGTGGAATCTCAGGCTCAAAATCAGGATCGATCCCCGCGGCCCGGGCCTCCTTCGCAGCGGCATAGGCACGCTTCCCCTCATCTTCAAGCTTTTTGAAATAATCTTCAATCTTCATAAATATTTTAGGTAAACTTCATGATAGTTGTTTTTCGAGTGGATATTTCGTAGATCGGAACCTTACCTGGGTCTGGCTGCATGTTAAGCCTTTTCTGAAAATCTGTTTGACTTTGAAAGGCGCCGGAGTTGACAATAGTTACACCACGATAGCTTTGAACCCCTGTCGTGTGCACATGGCCGCAGTGCAGGATATCAGGAACCTCATCGATAAAAAGGCAGTCCTCAGTTCCAGGGGAAACCGGCACCTTTTCGCCGAAGATCGGTACAAGCTGGCGTTTTTTAAGGAGATTGAGCATAGCCTTATCAGGATCCGAATAAGAGTTTCCCGGAACCTTGGATATGATGTCGTCCATGCTCCTGCCGTGATAGGCCAGAACAGATGTTCCGTGAAGCCTGGCATAACAGGGGTTTCCCACCATGTGTATCATGGGATTTTCATAGAGCTCTGGCGCGTAATCCTCAAAGATAGGTGTCTGCGGTTCGGCTTGACGCGTTGCATCATGGTTTCCAGGCCCCACGATTATCTCAATATAGTCTGGAATCATGTCAAAAAGCTCTGAAAGTCGCTTGTACTGGCTGAAGATATCTTTTATATTGAGATCGTCAATCTGCCCTGGATAAATGCCTACACCGTCTACGAGATCGCCTGCGACAACCATGTATTTCACACGCTCTGCAAGCTCCCGTTGACGGCTGCTTCCCACCTCGCAGTTCAGCCACTTAAGAAACCTGAGAAACTCCTTTTCCATGAACTCAAAGCTGCCTACATGGATGTCAGACACGAGGGCGATTGCAAGGGGTTCGCTTCGGCTCTCAGTTGCACGCTGATAGGGAACATCTGGAAAGGACAGGGTCTTGGCGATTACAATCCCTCCTTCACGGGATCCGGTCACACCCTCCACAGCCAGGATATCGTCGTTTACAATGGTTCTGGCAAACTCTGCAAGCTCCCGATCAGACTTAAGCACCACAACCGGGACCACACCTGTTGGGTCTTCAATAAAGATTATCGTGTTTCCCTTCTTACTCTCCCGCACACTCTCCACAAGGCCGATGATTTTTACATCGCTCTTCCCGCCCGCGGCCAGCGCCTGCTCCACCGTATGTGAATCAATAAGATGTTTGCGCTCTCGAAAGACCTTAAGCCCTTTTTCATATCGGCTGTTAAAATGCTTAACAAAACCCTCGATACAACCTCTGCTTGATGCGTTCTTTGAAACATCCCGCAGCTCGATTTCGCTGTCATATTCCTCGGCAATCCGCCGTCTCCCCTTTTTCACGATGACCTCTGTTTTGAGGGCGCGCACATCCTCAGGCGTGATAATGCGGCCATTACCCTCAGTTGAACTGATAAGCCTTTCAACGACTTCAGAGGGATCTTCCATGCTTGAAATTTGCTCTAAAACATTTGGATGAAGACACAGCTCTGCATCCAAAAACCTGCAGATAATATCTGACTCGTCCATGTTCACCCCAGCCTTCTCTGCGGGGGTTCGAAGTTTGTTATGCCGTTGAGCCGGATGTCATCTTCCAGAACTATTCGGATGCCAACGAGGGGGACTACGAGATGGATCTGCCGTGTGCGCCCGTATCTGCCCTTGCTTACAACGGTGCTGTCGATTATGCCCATGAGATCAAGCTCTCCGAGCAGATCAGAAATCCTGCGCTGAGTAAGGATGTCAAGGCCCGTTTTCCTGCAGAGACTTGAATAAATGTCGTAGACGTCGCCTGTTGTTATGATTCTGCGCTTGCGTTCTTCAAGAAGAATAATTGAATATAACAGGACCTTGGACTGTGTGGGGAGGCTGCGCACAGCTTCAACGATGCTGTCTGCCTCGATTCGGTCTTTTGCGCGGCGCACATGTTTTTCTGTTATTCTTGTTGTGGACTCGCGCTCTGCAATCTCGCCTGAAACCCTGAGAAGGTCAAGCGCCTTTCGGGCGTCGCCGTGCTCCCGTGCAGCGAGTGCGGAACATAGTGGCACGATATATTCGTCCATTACATCTGGTTTAAAGGCAAGCGATGCCCGCTGGTTCAGGATGTCTTCGAGCTGGCGTGCGTCATAGGGTTTGAATACTACTGACTCCTCTGATAGCGACGACTGCACACGGGCGTCAAGATAGTCTCTGAACTTGAGATCATTTGAAATCCCGATTATGCTTACTTTCGCTTTTTTCAGCTCTGAGTTCATCCGTGTGAGATTATAGATTATGTCGTCGCCTGATTTTTGAACAAGCCTGTCCACCTCGTCAAGGATTATCACCACTCCCTGATGCTCCCGGTCCAGCGACTCCACAAAGGTGCGGTAAACCTTGTCTGTCGGCCAGCCGGTAAAAGGCACATTTTCGCCGAAGCACTCTGCCAGGTTTTGCAGGACCCGATACTGGGTGTCGGTGATTTCGCAGTTGATGTAGGCGGTTTTAACTGGTATACCCAGTTTTTTCGCTGTTCTCTCAAGTTCTTTACACACAAATCTTGAGACGATTGTCTTGCCTGTGCCGGATTTTCCGTAGATAAGGATGTTTGAGCTTTCCTCGTTTCGCAGGGCTGAGCTTAAAATGAGCGCGAGCTGGCGGATTTCCTTGTTTCTATGGGGTAGTTCATCAGGGGTGTAGGAATGTCTGAGCACTTCTTTTGAGACAAAGAGTGGCTCTCTTGTCATGAGTGATTCAAAAATGCCGCTGAATGATGTCTTGAAGTCCATTTACCCACCTGATTTTCCACTGGAAATGAAGGGGTCTAATCTTGACCAGCACGTTACAATAGGGCTCTTACTAAATAAGCTTTCCGAAAAGATTATTGTAACTTCTGATGGGATTTTTCCGGAGCCGCTTCAAGAGGAAGGCCGAAATACGCTAATATCTATGCCGATTACTGTTCATTGGGCAATAATTCCATGCACCTATATTTCATGTGGAATATTTTCAATCCACGACTAAGCCACTCTCAAATCTATCTCACACCATATATAAAGCCAGCGGAAAAACACCAAAAAACAGCGCTTAAAAAAAGGCCAAAACTAGAAATAATAACACACAAAAAAAGACAATGTAATGCGTTACATGGGCCTGCGAAAGTATCCCTGGTTAATCACAATACTAGGCCTCATTTTTTTCTGGAAGATACTCATAAACCCCGGCAAAATGATCTACTGGAGCTTCTCAGACATCACACTATACCACAGTCCAATGAAGTTCATAATCCACCGCGCATTCAACACGCAGGGGACAGTCCCGCTTTGGAACCCCTATATCTTTGGAGGAACATCCCTGGCGGCAAATCCGCAGGCGGGACTATTCTACCCGCTCAACATTTTTTTCCTATTCTCATCGCCGGACCAGCTATTCGGCTATCTCGCGGTGCTGCACATAATACTCGGAGGGCTGGCCATGTATCTTCTCGCGAGAAATATCGGGCTTGAAAAGTACCCCTCCTTTATATCCGCACTGGTGTTCATGTTCAGCGGCCAGCTTATATCCTACATCTATGAAGGCCATTTCATCTTTCTAAACGCAGTCTGGATCCCGCTGGCCTTCCTCGCCTATGATAAGGCAATCATAAACCAGGACATAAAATACGCATCAATAACCGGGGCAATTCTTGCGCTTCAGCTCTTTTCAGGTGGGATACAGCTCGTCTTCTATACAGTTATACTCCTGTTTCTCTGGACTCTTTACAACATGAAGAAAAAAGGCCTTTATATTCTCGCCGTTGCACTGCTTATTTTTTTGGGGCTCTCCGCAATTCAGGCAGTCCCTACCTATGAACTTTTGGAAAACTCACGCCGCGGCATCGGATTCAGCGACCCAATGAGCTACTCCCAGCCCTTAAGCCACATCATAGGCCTGGTAATGCCCTATTTCTACGGCAACATCTTTCAGTACTGGGGCGGGGGCGACTTTCTCGGTATATTCGGCTACGCGGGAATCATCCCGCTTGTCATTGCTGCGTTTAGCCTCTGCGCCCGGAAGAACAGATATGTGCGATTCTTTATCTTTCTCTCAATATTTGCGATTGTTCTGGCCTTTGGCGGACCTCTGCGCGAGGTGATCTACAGATTGCCTGGTTTCAACAGCTTCAGGGCTCACGGCAGGATACTTCTGCTCCACACCTTTTCAATTTCAATCCTTGCAGGCTTTGGATCAAAAGAGCTCGTCCGCAGAATCCGCGTGGGTGGGGCCAGAGGAGACGCGCTCAAAATATGTTTTGCGCTATCCATTTTTCTGTTGGCATATATCCTCATCTATTACAAGTACACCAAGCTCGCCATGGAAAAAGACCTCCTCCTCAACATCTTTCTCTTCTACTTCCTCATCCTATCCTTTGTACTGGCTGCTACGGTTTTTTCAAAATACCCTCACAAGACACGGCTTTTTAAAGCGGTTCTGGTGCTGCTCATAATATACAATCTCTGGCTCTATGGGATGCCGCTAATCAATGTGGGAGACCCTGCAACCATTTATCGCGGGAATGAACTTCTCGATTTTCTCAGTGCAAATGCGGGTTCGAACAGGGTGTACGCAACAAATTATCATGACCTCCCGCAGCAGATCACAATGCGAAGAGGCATTCAAAGCCTGGGTGGAGTTCTGGAGCCGTTCATCCTAAACCGCTACTCAACTTTTATGGAGGCTGCCGGAAACTACACATTCGAAGGCGTGTCAAACTCTATCCCGCCATGGCAGGTCTATAGCCAGAGAAAGACATATCCTGTGGCAGGTCTATTGGGCATTCTTAACACAAGATATGTTATAACAAGATACCCCTTGGATAACCCGGATTTTCTTTTGGCAGAGCGCTTTAATTCCACTTATGTTTATGAAAATCTGAGGTTTCTCCCGCGGGCCTTTGTTGTGCATGAGGCGGTTTATGCATCCGATGGATCTGAAGCGCTGAGTTTGATTCAAACAATGGATCCGGCGAGTGTCGTGGTTTTAGAGACTGATATTTGGCTGAAACTTGCGCCTCCGATTTATAATGAGACGGTCACCATTTTTTCATACACCCCAAATGAAATCGTAGTTAGGGCAAACCTCTCAAACCCTGGAGTTCTGGTGTTAAGCGAGATGTGGTATCCAGGCTGGAAGGCCTATGATAATGGGCGGGACACAGATATTTTGCGCGCCGATTATACTCTTCGAGGAGTCTATCTCGATGAGGGACCCCATGAGGTTCGATTCATCTATCACCCTGCATCACTAAAGTTCGGCGCCCTAGTATCGGTTGTCACTCTGCTTCTGATATTTTATATAGGCCGGGAAGCGCTTCAGCTGAGAGGTTAAATCCTGTGAAAAATTTTCGGTGGCTCTCCCCATATAATAGGACGTATCTGGGCCTGTTCCTATAATACTCCAGAACCCTTGGAATGTCAGCAGTGCTCTGGCTGTAGTCTAAAAAGATATATGATTTTTCAGTGTAGCTTGGGTATTTACCGCCGAATAGCAGTACCACCGAGCCTTCGGGCGCAAGGGTTTCAAAGACTGATGCAGCCTGGGTATTTCCCCTTCTGTTTGTGCTTTCAATAATTGTTGTTGAAACTGATGTGAATATAGATAGGCCGATTCCGATTATTAAAAGCGCTGTGACCGCTTTTTTGGCATTGCCCTGAGTATACTTTTTTCTGAACGAGACGATCCATAGTATGCTGATCAGGGATGCGAGAGCTATTACAAGGTTTGCAAGCTTCACCGGGGCGAGTGGGATGTGGAGTAGGAAAAGCGCTGCCGCCAGCAGGACCGGCGCGGCTAACATTGACCTCCTTTGAAGGTTCAGCCGCAATATTGGGATAATGGCCAGGAAGGTTATGAGTGGAACGATGTCTGTGAGGAGGCGCATGTTATGTGCCTGTCCGCCGAGGCTCCAGGTTCCGCTGATGAAAATTATGAATGCGGCGATTGAGGCAAGAATCGTCGCTGTCTCAGCACGCATATGTTTCTTCTCATTCCACAGCATGCGGGCGCCCACTACTCCGAAGACGAGAAAAGATGAGGTCTCAATTAGAGAGAACTTGAAATAAGGATATTCAAGCTCTGGGAAAAAGGTGTAGTGGACTATGTTTGTAACAAGCGCCTTCGGAAGCTGGGAAAGGCTGAATGTGCGTAAGCCTATTTCCGTGTTTAAAATTGTCATCGCGCTTGTGAAGGGGGATCCGAAGGCGAGCGTGTTATAGGTGAGAAGGGGGAGCACTCCAAC
>BDTI01000050.1 GCA_002923215.1 archaeon BMS3Abin16
GAATGCTTGGTATCAGCAGCAAGGAGCATGATCCGAATGAGGAGGATATTCGGCGGCTCAAGATATTCGGCGTGCAGGCAGGGCTTGCGGTTAAAAAAGCAAAGATGTACGAGGAGTTGGAGGATTACTCTCATCATCTTGAAAAACGGGTGGAGCAAAAGACACGGGAGCTTGAGAAAACCCAGGGGAAGCTGATTGAATCTGAAAAATTCGCGGCTCTGGGAAGGCTTGCCGCTGGCGTTGCCCATGAGATAAACAATCCTCTGGGAAACATCTCTCTTTCTGCTGAGCTTCTTTTAAAAAAAGAGGGGGATCCCTATAAGATTCGGAAGCTTGAAAACATTCTTGAATCGGTTGGCATCACGTCTCGGATTGTCAAAAATCTGCTTGCCTACTCGCGAAGGTCTGAGCTTTCCTTTGAACTGGCGGATGTAAACGGACTTGTTGAAAAGGCACTTGAACTCTCTGAAAACACGCTTAAAGTAGCAGGCATTACTCTTATTCTCAGGCTTTCATCAGAGCTTCCGGCTATAAAAGTGGATTCTAAAAAACTCCAGCAGGTGCTTCTAAATATTATTACAAACGCTGTTCAGGCCATGCCTGATGGCGGGGAGCTTTATGTCTCAACATACGCGGAGGATGGCTTTGTGATTTTGGAGCTGGATGACACCGGGCCAGGCATTCCTCTGGAGATTCGGGATAAGATTTTCGACCCTTTTTTTACGACAAAGGACTTAAGTACGAGTGCCGGTTTAGGGCTTTCTGTGAGTCAAGGCATTTTAGACGAGCACGACGGCTCTATCGAGATCAGGGACAGCGATATCAAGGGTACGCGTGTTCTCATTAAACTTCCGGGAGGCAGAGGCTGATGGATATGGTTGAGCTGCTTGTGGTGGATGATGATCCGAAGATGGTAGAGGGACTTGTTGAAATACTTGAGGGTGATGGTTACCGGGTTGAGGCCTTTGAAGATCCAAAGACCGCGCTTTCAGAGGCAAAAAAGAGGAGCTTCACAATCGCCTTGGTTGATCTTATTATGCCGGGCATAACAGGACTTGATTTTCTCACTGAGCTGAGAAAGACGCGGTCTGATACAAAGGTTATTATTATCACCGGCTTTGGGTCTGTCGAGTCTGCCGTTGAGGTGATGAAGGCAGGTGCCGCCGACTATATTTCTAAGCCTTTCAAGATAAATGAGATCCAAAATGTGGTCAAACGGACGCTTGAGGAGATTCGCTTCGAGTCTGAGATCCCACGGAGGGTTAAGTCATCTGGGTCCGGCAGGATTCTCAAGGCAGTTTCAAACCCGATCAGGCGGGGGGTGGTTCTTCTTCTCGCGTCGAGAGTGCAGATGCGTTTTACTGACATTAAAAACACTTTGGATGTGGATGATCCGACAAAGCTTAGCTTTCATCTGCGCGAGCTTAAGGGCAGCGGGCTTTTGATGCAGGATCCGGATAAACTATACATGCTCACATCATCTGGCGGTAAGATCGCAAGGCTTCTTTTAGAGCTGGAAAAAGATCCTTATTGAAATTTAATTCAATAAATAAAGCCTTATTTCAACTTATTTTCAAAAAAAACTACTTATATACTTTATTCCTACTTTTGTCAACGGTTGAGCGAGAGAGGTAGGAAAAAATGACATCTCAAGATTATCAGTTCAAACTCATCAACAATTTCTCGAAATTGGGGGTGAGATAAGGGCGCAGGCGAAGATGCAAGCATGACCTCTCTCACCAATTGATATTGCTTATTTTTGCCCTGCGCTTTTATTCTCTCTACAACACTACAACAACAATAGAGGTAAGAAAAAGGAGGTAAGAAAGACATGCTACGCATGAAAAGGCGCAGCTTTTTAAAGCTAGCGGCAGCGACTGGTGCAGCAGCAACTATTGCACCAAGACTGGCGAGCGCCAAAATCGAGTACCCAGATTACCCGCAGGGACGCAGCGGTGTCGCTCCTGACACAAACCGTGGTCATGAGTGGAGAACCAGTGTCTGTCTGCAGTGCCATGGTGGATGTGGCATCATTGGCAAACTGAAGGACGGCGAGCTACTCAAGATTGAGGGCAACCCCTATTCCCACAACACCCACGACTATGTGATCCCGAAAGGGACATATGCAAAATCGGGCGATATCGACTTTAACGACGAACGCGGGACCGTGTGTCCGAAGGGCGCGTCTGGTGTGTACACCTTGTACAACCCAAGAAGGCTCCTTCACCCGGTGAAGAGAGTTGGAGCACGTGGATCCCGACAGTGGAAGAGAATTTCATGGGATCAGGCATATGATGAGATCGCAAACGGCGGCGACCTATTTGGCGAAGGCCATGTTGACGGTCTTGCAGCGGTAAAAGACGACGCGCCAATCGGCTCAGGAGAATCCGACTATATGGATGAAGCTCCTCCAGAAGGATATGGTCCAAAGAAGAATCAGTTCCGATGGGAGAGAGGCCGAAACGAAAACGCGCCAACGACCAATCTGCTGCACAAGAACTACGGCACAATAAATAAGGGAACCCATTGGACGATCTGCGAGGCATCGATGGTGCACTATCATGTGTTCCAAACCGGTGGATTCAATGCATGGGACCTCAAGAATGCGACCTATGCTATAAGCGCTGGCGGCAACATCTATGACGCAAGTTTCCCTGCGCAGACTCAGGCAAGGTATCTTTCCAAATGGTTCCTTAGAAGACCGGGCACCAAATATGTGTATGTTGGTCCAAGGCAGTCTAAGAGCGCTGGTCCCGCAGGCAACACTGAGTGGGTTCCAATCAAGACAGGAACAGATCCTGCATTTGGTCTGGGCATGATCCGATGGATCATTGAGAACAACGCCTATGCGAGCGACATGATCTCACGGCCGAATCCCGATGCAGCGGCTGCCGGCGGATATCCTACGAGCACTGACGCAACATTTCTTGTGAAGACTGACGCGCCTATGGGTTATCTAACCGATGCTGATGGCGATCCACAGGTTTCAAAGAACGGCCAGATCGTAAAGGCAAGTTCTGTTTCTGGAACCGCTGATCTTGAAGGCGGCACAGCAGGTGCAAAGACTGTGTTTACACTGCTTAAAGAAAGGGCTATGGAGAAGTCCATGGACGAGTACGATGATATATGCGGTATCCCTCGTGGAACCATCGCAAGAATCGCTCGTGAGTTTTCCAGTGCTGAGAAACCTGTCGTGTTCCAGTATAAGGGTCCGTGCCAACAGTCTAATCCAACAGGCACACAGGCATACACCATCATAAACGGCCTAATGGACAGGTACTGGAGAGAGGGTGGTATCTCTGGTGGTGGTAGCAAGGCCCACGGTCATGTAGGCTCTGCCGAGAAGGTCGAGAGAACCGGCATTACGGCAAGCAGGGCCGGTGACGCCTATGCAGGTGCAAAGGCCAAGCCTACAAAGCCCTGGTTCCCTCTTCAGATGGGTAAGGGTGGCGACGGTGTTCAGACAGAGACCTTTGCAGGAATAGCTGCAGACTACCCATACAAGGTAAAAGTCTACTGGGCATATAGGTCTGATCCATTGTTTGGTCTGCCGAGGGGCAACCAGATCATGAACAAAGTTCTGAGCAAGGTTCCACTTATAGTTGCAGTGGATCCCTTCATGAACGAGACGAGCATGCGCGTAGACTATGTGCTTCCTGACACAACCTATCTGGAGCACTGGAGCTATATGCATACCCATCCTGCGGTGAAGCACGCTGAAGCCAGCGTAAGGCAGCCGCTCGTAGGTACTGTTGACCATGCAGGAAAGACACACACACCTATAAATCCTGACACAAGAAGCGTGGGCAACATCCATATGCAGATGGCTATGAAGCTCGGACTTCCGAATGTAGGTCCCGGCGGCGCAGGCAATGGAGAAGGGTTTACGAACGACTATGAGTTCTGGGATCTCTACTTTGACAATGCGAAGGATGCTGAGCACGGCTATGAGGTTGGGCACAACTTCTCAGGTGGACTGGATCCGAACGCCGAGCATATGAAGATCGGCGGAGCATACGGAAGCGAGCTTGACAGGCAGGATCTTGGAAGCGGACATCACTTCAGCATCTATCTGGACAATGTTGCAACCACTAAAAACAGCCTTTCAGGTGAGTATATGAATGGTTTGCCATATGTCGGCCAGATAGCAGGTGACGGTTCACCCTTTGAAGACCACTTTGACACCGAGACCTATAACTATGGTGTGGGCACCAACAAACGCTGGCAGCATACTCAGGGCAGGACTGCAGAGAATCTGTGGCTCATGAGTCTCGAGCCTGAAAACGGCCTTGAGATGAATCCTGATGACGCTGCAAAGTATGGTGTGCGAAGCGGTGATTCAGTCCAGATCGAGAACGCGGCTGGTGAGACTGGTAGATACATCTACAAGGTCTTTGTGACTAACACAATACGACCTAACTATGGTGAAGTTACACAGTCCTTCGGTCACTGGGAACTCGGTTCCAAAGATATCGATATCGAGGGCCATGAAGGCGGCGGTATCAAAGGTGATGCAAGAGTCGGTGCAGGATCGCACATTGCAACACTTATGATGCCTGACCCAGCGCAGGAAGGGCCGCTTGATGAAAGGAGCTGTCCAACTGACCCGGTCGGTGGAAGCGCTGCCCAGTACAGCATACTCGCGAAGGTTAGGAAGGTATAGAGGAGGTAAGAAGAATGTCAGTACCAATCTATAAGGAAACAGGTATAGAGCAAATCCTCCCTGAGGCGCCGGTAAGCTATGGGGATAAGTTCCAGCTCACGCTGTGGATTGATCTCGAGTACTGCACTGGCTGCAGGGCTTGCACAGTTAACTGCAAGAGCGAGAACAACACCCCGGTTGGCATGGATTACAATCGTGTGATCTATGTTGAGCAGGGCAGCTATCCGGATACGAAGAGGTACTTTGTACCAATGCCATGTATGCATTGTGGTAAGCCGCCATGTCTTGCGGCTTGTCCAGTGGGTGCGATCTCTAAAAACGAGGTCAACGGTATCGTTGAGTATGATACCGATAGGTGCATTGGATGCAGGTATTGTATATGGGCTTGTCCATTTGGCGCGCCTCAGTTTAACGCAGGTAAGCGCGTGACGCAGAAGTGTACGCTATGCTCGCATAAGACGATTGATCCAGAGACTGGTCAGCCTTCGGGTGAGAGACCGGCTTGTGTCGATACTTGTGTTGGCAGGATGAGATGGTTCGGCGATAACAACTGGCTGACCCAGTCCAAAAGGAAGTCGCGGGCGCTTCGTGTGGGTGGAACCCAGACAGGCGCACAGCCCAGCGTGCTCTACACCGATCCAGGTGTCTAAGGTCTGGAAAACCAACTTTAAAGGGGACTTTCCAATCCCCTTTTTTCTTTTCTTTTTTTCTTTAATTAAACCCCCTGTTTTTAATAGTAATATTTATTATTCTAAAGGTTTAAGCCAGTGGTGATGGTCAAACTATATTTGAATCGATCCGTTTCATACAAGTCGAAAAAGACTTTTTCAGTAATCTATCACAACCTGACTGGCTGGTACTATCCGTGTAAACCTGATTTTTGGAGGTATCTGCAGACATTTAAAGGTGGCCGGGAGCTTGATGAAAAGGCGATGACATCTGCTGTTGCAGAGCTTGTGCGAAATAAATTTCTTATCGAGAAAAAGACGTGCCCACCCGGTGATTATCTGGGCTTTCATCCGATCCGAGCGCCAGGCACAGTCTACTATGAAAAAGACGATTCCACAGTGGTGGCGGTTGAGCGTAAGGGAGCGCACGGCGAGATAGATTTTGACGTGGTCCTGCTTGAGGGTGCGGCGGCTGTGCTTTGGAAGAATTGTAGCGGTCGTCGGAGTCTGCGGGAAATCTTTGATGAAACATTGATCCCGGAATGTGACGGGCTGAAGATACTCGCTGTCTGGACGTCGCTGGAAAGCCAGATGATAAGGCTGATCTCACAGCCTGTAACCGGGATTAAGCAGCCGCCGCAGCAGCTTATCTACAAGGCACCTTTTCTCCCTCAAAAAACAGCAGCCACACCTCATGCAGAGGATGTGCACCGGTATCATCTTGAAACGATCAAAGACGGAACAGAGCAGTTTGACCGTATTGAATCAACGGTTTCACACCTCTACCGGCGGCCGCACCCGATACTGGACTACCAGAGCTATGGCCAGGCCTTTCTCGCAAAGCTGCGTGAGGAAAAAGAGGTGGAGTCGGGATCCCGGATCCTTGAGGTTGGCGGCGGCATGGGAAGCATATCTACAGACATCATGGCTGAACTCAAAAAAGAGGGCACACCCATTGAATACACGATCTATGATCTCTCCCCCAGTCTGATTCGAAGCCAGCAGAAGATGCACAGGCAAAAAGGTGTTCAAGCATGCCATATACTTGGAAACGGTGAGTTTCTAGCGCTTAAAGATGAAAGCATTGACATCGCTTTGAGCAATGAAGTGATAGCCGACTTCAACACGCCTGAAGTGAAGACAAGCGAGGTGCAGGACTATCTCTTCGATCATGAGATACCGATGACAAAGGAGTTTTTCAACCCCTATAAGGATGAGGATGCGCAGGAATATGTGCGCGTGAACCTCGGCGCCTTCCAACTGCTCAAAGAGCTTATGCGGGTTTTAAAACCAGGCGGACTCGCAGTTGTTACTGAGTTCGGATACCAAGATCGTCTACCCTTCCGGGCAAGCCACCTTGACCACGCCGAGTACTCGATTCAATTCAGTCAGATGATCTCTGTCGCGGCGGCGCTGGGCTTCAACCTCTATCTCACAGACGCCTTTGACTTCCTGGGTTTCAGAAGCGATGTAAATCTGATTACCGCTTTTTCCTATCAGGCAGCCTTTCGGATAATGGAGAGTCTTGGCGTCTATCTTCCGAACATGGCATATACGCCGGAGATGCTTGAGGACGAGCTTGGATCATATTATAATGGGTTCAGAGGACTACAGTTTGTAGGTGTGAACAAAGACCCCTTTAAGGTTGTGAAATTCCTGGTCTGCCAAAAGCCGGATTCTATCCCTCAAGATCAAGCTTGAGCGAGAGGAACTGAAGGAGGTCTCGAAGCGAGATCAGGCCCAGAAGCCTGTCACCATTTACAACCATCAGCCTGCTGCGGCCTGTGCGACTCATGGTAGAAAGCGCGTCCATCGCATCCGCCTCCGGGCTGATCGTATTTTCATCTGAACAGGATTCAGCGACGTCACCTACTTTTTTATTCGCCCACTCCTCACGCGGGATCTCTTTAACATGATCGGCTGAAACACAGCCCACGAGCTTTTGGCCTTCAACCACTGGAAACATCTTGAAATGATGTTTGTAAACATAGTCATCAACAAGCTCTTCAACTGAAATCGAAGGTGTGACAGTAATAATATCGGGGTTCATGAATTTCTGCACTGCTTCACCCTGAAGGTACTGTTTCATAACTGCCTGTTGCAGGGAGGCGCGGGCCGCGTTTCTCAGAAAAGACCCGATGAGAAAATACCAGATGCCGCTGATAATGTCTCCTGCGATGAATGAGAAGAGCCCTAGCAGGATGAGCGCGATTCCGAATGCCGAGCCAATCTGTGAGGCGATTTCCGTAGCCCATCTGAAGTTGTTCTTCCACGACCAGAGAGCGGCTCGAAGAAGGCGGCCGCCGTCAAGGGGAAAGCCCGGGAGCAGGTTGAACGCGGCCAGAAGTCCGTTGATAAAGCCTAGATAAAATATCACGGCCAGAACCGGGGGTGACAGAGATGTTTTCTGCAAAATGTTGTGAAGCCCTAAAAAACCGATGGCGAGACCGATGCTTGACACCGGCCCTGCGATTGCCATCATAAACTCGGCCTTTGCGCTGGGCGGCTCATCCGACATCTCAGCCACACCGCCGAATATAAAGAGTGTAATCCCCTCCATTGGCAGGCCGTATCTGCGCGCGACCAGGCTGTGCCAGAGTTCATGAAACACGATGGAGCCGAATATGCCGACTGCTCCAATGGCACCCATCAGCCAATAAGTGTTTTTCGAAAGACCTGTGATCTCAGCTGGAAAATAGCCTGCGGCTAGAGACCAGGTGATGAGTAGCGCGAGCACCAGCCAGCTCGAATCCATCCAGACTTGAAAGCCCAGAATCTTAAAAAGAGAGATACGGTGTTCAAACATAGTGCAACAATGTGATTCAACCCTCGTTATATTTGAATCTTTTCAATCAAAAAGCTGTGGGGGTGTTTTTATAAACATGCGTCGCACTTTACAGGATTGCTTACAATGGACCTCTACGAACCCTTCAATAGATACAGGTGGAAACGCCACTTCAATGCGTTGAAAAAAGACATCATCCGGGGCAGGATACCAAGTCCAAGGCGGGCGACGATTGAGCTTACCATGCGATGCAACCTGAACTGCCAGATGTGTTTTCGAGACCAGGAGCAGAAAGGTGAGCTCACGCTTGAAGAATTCAAAACAGTAGTGGACAATCTATCGCCAGGTGTCAGACAGATAAATCTCATCGGCGGCGAGGTCTTTCTCAGACGTGATCTTTTTGAAATACTTGACTATCTGCGGGACCGTGATCTTCGGGTGAGGATTCAGACAAACGGCACGCTGCTGGATGCACAGAGGCTTCAAAAACTCTCAGTCTATTGGAATGTTACTGGTGTTGGATTCTCTATCGACGGGCCGCGGGAGCTGCACAACAAGATACGCGGTTCAAATTCGGCTTATGATAAGACGGTCGCCGCCATTAAAAACACGGCTCAGTTTTTTCAGGTTTCAGTTAACACCGTGCTTTTAGATGAGAATTTCAGCGTGATTGAAGAGGTTTTTAAAACGCTTCTGCCGCTTGGTATAAGCGAGTACCGCGTTGAGCCTGAGATGTATGCAACAACGGATGAGGTTAGAGAGTCTGGTGTGGAGCCGATCGCGGCAAACATAAGGGACTACCGGGGATACAGCTTCAGCGCAGAAGACCTGGCGGATTTGAAAAAAGGGCTTGATCTGTTGGTGGAAGAAAGAAGTATTAAAGTGGTGCTCGCGCCTCGTGTTGCGGAAATCGACGCAGAAGATTTTATTGCTGGAACGGTGCGGGAAGACAAAAAATTATTCTGCAAGCACCTGCTTGTGCCGCGTGTTGATTCTGAGGGCAACCTGGTCTTTTGTCATATAATTAAAAAGCGTTTTGGAAACCTGCGTGACACACCGCTGGACGAGCTCTGGACTGGTGAAGAAATAACCAGATTTCGAAGAAACCTCTTGGAACAAAACCTGCTGCCAGTGTGCAAAAGATGCTGCAGACTACGCACCATTTAGTGATAATCAACAATTAAAGAATCGAATAATCTCTAGGATAAAAGAGAAAATAAAATGATTGATATAACTAAAATTGATGAAATGGAGAAAGAATTTTTAAGTCATCCTAGAGAGAGTATAATTGATATAAAAGAACAAAATGAAAAATCCATATCAGAATTAATGAAGCTTGAAATAATTAAGAATAGGCCCGACAGATTATTATTGTACGATAAATTTTTAGGCGAATATTCAACCTTAATTGGTTGTTTAATGCAAAGAAGAATTGACATAAACAGCGTAATTAAAGATGATATTGGTCGCATTATCCATATGCAAAGAATAAAGGAGCACTCAATAATTTTATCAGAGTTCACTAACGCAGATTCAGTTGATGCGACGTTGGCTTTGGGACTTTCAAGAGCTTTTAGTTCTTCTTTAGAGCTCTTGTGGAAAAAATTAAAAAAGATTATATCGTTGGTAGGATTAAATCCAAACCAAAAACATCTGAACATTGGTCAAGTAAGTAAAAAAGTAAAAGAGTTAGAAAGCATTTACAATATCCTACTTCCAGAGATTAACTCTCTTCTTGATTCTAAATTAAGAAACTGTGTAGGACATGAAGATACTTATTTTAAAGCTCCTGATATTATTGTTTTTTTAGAAACTCGTAATGGAGAATCTAAAGTTATAAAAGAATTTACTTTATTTGAGATTCAAGATACAATAATAAATCTGGATTTAATTTTAAATGCCTTTATAAGTGTAGAAAATGCCGTACTTGAAGCCTATTTGACACCGTTACTCAAATTAACGGACGAAGAATTAGAAGAATATTGTAAAACAGGAAAACTAACACCAGAAATGGAGAAAAAAATAACTGAAAGTAGTCAATAATAAAGATGTGCTGGACGGGAGACTGATTACATAATGAAAGACCCTCATTGACTCCCAAACATTATATGGTATATGGGTAGGCGCAGCCACTAATCAGCTTGTCTGATTAATCATTTTCCTGAAATAATTCGTACCGGCTCACAATTGGCGCTTGATTTCAGAAAATAACCGGCGAAAAGCTTAATAGGGGGAGTTGGTATTTGAGAGGGAATATAGGAGGCAATGAGTGATGGTTGCGAAGAAGGATGCGCGGACGGCGAAGGATTATTTAGAGCTTGCAAGCTCAAGGGCTGATACTTATCTTTTTATTGCGTCTCTATTCTATTATGATTCGCTTCCAGCGATTGCGAAGAGTATCCGTCGTAAGACGATTCTTGAAGGTCTCACTATGGGTGGTAAAGGTTCAAAAACGCTTCGAAAGTTTGTTGAAGAAGACGCGCCGAAGATTAAGAAGCTTCGAGACGCCCTGGAGATTGAGCATACCGCGCTTTTTGTAATGGGCAAGCTGACCAAGGGCAGGCCCTATGAATCTTTTTATATGGATAAGGATCGTAAGATCGGTGCGAGGGTTACGATTGATGTTGATAAGTTCTATAATGCTGCGGGTGTGAAGTTTACGAGTGCTCAGGATGAGATCGCTGATTATATTGCAATCGAGCTTGAGTTTATGCATCATATGTGCAGTCGTGAGGCTACTGCCTGGCGTGAGAAGGATAAGCTTCATGCCCTGGGTTATCTCAAGTTTCAGCGTGATTTTTTAACCCAGCATCTTGGCAAGTGGGTTGCTCCCTTTACTGATGATGTTTTGGGTGAGGCTAAACTTGATTTCTTTAAGGCTGCATGCTATCTTCTCCTTGAGTTTATTGAGCTTGAAAAGGCTGAGATCGTTGATTTTGTGGAAGAGGCTGAGAAATTCGAGTTTTAAGGTGTTTTATTAAAGGTTTGGTGCAGGTTTTATGGGTCGGAATCGTTGGAGTGAAGAAGAGGTTTTAGGGCTTTCCGGTCGTCGAGAGGAGGTTTTGAACCGGCTTGCCGAGGGTCTCACCAGGCAAGGCAGCATTGTATTTTCCGCGAAATTTGGCTTTGGAACGCCGCGTATTGATCTTGTGGCTGTTGATTCTCTTCGGTCTATTATCGGCTATGTTGTGAAGTTTCCTGTTGAAAATGGATGTATCAGCACGGTTCCTTATTATCAGGGTTTTGGCGAGACGGTTTTTCTTCCTGATCAGATGCTTGACACGGCCTATCTGATCGTCCCGGATTTTGAGGTGTCTGAGAACCTTGCTTTTACTCGGTCTCCAAATCCTGAGTATCGGATTCAGCGGGCGGCTTATGAGGCTGGGCTGTGTCTTTTTGACCGTGACTTTAATGTTAAGGTTGTTCGCGAGCCCAGGGGAAGTCTTTCAAAGCAGTTTTGGAGGCTTAAACTTGAGCTTTTAGACTGTATATCTTCTTTTGGCGAGTTCATTGTTCCATCGGGCAAAGAGGGTGATTTAACGGCTTGGAAAGAATGGGTGGCCTCTGAGATTGCGGCTATGGGTGATAAGATGCTTCTTAACGAGGATGCGGGCCGTGCCCTTGTGAAAAAGATTCTTGAGGAAAAGAATTATCATAATATCAGGCTTGATCTTGCGGAGGGTGAGATCCCGTCAAACCCCCGGCCGATTCCAGTTTACAATGTGTCGGGAACCGGTTTTTATCTTGGTGATGACAAGGATTTTTCCATGCAGATAAGCAGAGTCTCTGGAATAGTTTTGAGACGTAACTACTAAATATTTATTCTATGAAGCGCATTTTGCCTGGAATCTCGACTTCCCGTTCCTCGAGTGTCCCGGCTCCTTTTTCAGTGTCGAGGACGTCGATTATAGTGTAGGATTCACCTGTTTGGTCGTCGATAAACAGGTTGTATGTTGTGATCTCCGGGCCGAGTGTTTTAAGGATGACTTCTGCTTTTAGAGGGCTGTTTTCATCCTCTGCTGTGAAGCTTACGAAACTTCCAACACCGCTCTCCCTGATTTCATCGGGCTGGAATTTGAGCGTTGGCATGTTGATTTCGGTTTCAAAATCCTCAAGTATTATGACGCCAGGTCCATATTCGAATCCGCCGGTGTTGTAGAGGTTTTTATAATATCCGAATCCCTCTGAGAGATAGTCGGCTTTGCCGTCTCGGTTTATATCGTATCCTGGGAGTCCGTCGCCTCTGACGGTTATCACTCCAAGGTCAACTGTGCGGCTCATGTTAACGCTGTCATTCACTACTGCTTTTTCTCCTGGGAATAGCGCGAAAAAGGTGATGGCCGCGATTATGAGGATGATGTTTATTGCGGCTAATATGAGGTATTTGTTCTTCCAAAACGGTGTTTTTTCCTCTGGCTGCCCTGCTTCGGCCTCTTGGGGTTCAGGGGTTTTTTCAACTTCTTCTTCAGAAGTCTCTTTTTTCATGTTTTCTTCTGACTTTGCACCATTCTTTTCTGTCATCGGGTTTTATGTCTCCCGACATTTATTTAAATCTATCCATTTTATGGTGTGGATATGAATGTGAAAGTCATTGCTTCCGCGCTGTTTTTTGTCTTTATAGTTGTGGCTGCGGGGGTGTGGCATGTGAACAGTCTATATGAAGCTGACATGCAGAATAACAGGGATGTTCTAACAAACCT
>BDTI01000051.1 GCA_002923215.1 archaeon BMS3Abin16
GAGTGAGAAAGTAGCTTCACTTAACTTGGAGGTTGGACAAATATGGATTCAGGGCTTTTTCCTTTGATGAAGCGATAAAGTTCGGGTGAGACACAACTAAAAAGAACTTCAAATTCCTGGCCGGTGTTTTGGCATTTTATTTTATCGTGCCCATCATTTTAGAGCAGCTCGCAGGACTTGTAATAAAAAATGTCAATTTAATAATCGGCGGGATATTATACATACGTGTTAACATATTTCAGGTTATCGTGGGGCTTGATCCGAATTTCCCTGCTCTTTGTGGACGATGAAAAACCAGAGTTCAACGACCTCTTCATACCTTATCCCCTGTTTTTCAAATACCTTTTTGCAACCATAATCCTGTCTCTCGCCCGCTTCTTCGCACTCTTTTCGTTAAGTTTTGGAAGTCTCCCGTTGTTTCAAGCTTCAAAGGACAAGTTTTAAAAACCGGCTAATCAGAAGTATAGGTTGAAATGGCTTTTACAGAGATTATCGGCGCAATCACAATCCTTGCAAGCCTCTATTTCATCGGCATAATTATCTCAAGAGCCATAATACTCTCAGCCAGGCGGCAGGACGTGGAGATGGCTGAAAAAGAGGTTCACATCAAAAGACAGCAGCTCAGGCTGCTTGAAGGAGAAATGCAGGAGATGGAGCTGCTCGGAGCCGGGGACTCAGAGTTTCAAGAGGAAGCTAGAAAAAGGTCTCGCGAAAAACTTGAAGTCATAATCGGCGAGCTTGTTGAACCGAAAAACGAGTCTTAACCACTGATAACACCTGTTTCACACGCCAGTATTTCCGCCTGCTTTTTGCTGAGCATTTTTTCCTCCAGGATTGTATATCGCTGCGGCCGAATCTCCCGTGCCGTTACAAGCGCATCAATAATAAGGTCGTCTGTGATTCCAATCTCCTCTGCAGTTGTAGGGGCGCCGATACTAATAAGTGCATCTCGAATACGCCTCCAATCACCGCCATGCAGATACATCATCATAATTGTTCCAACACCGCATTGTTCGCCGTGAAGCCCGGGATTTGAAGCAATCATATCGAGGGCGTGGCTGAACTTGTGTTCTGAACCACTAGCCGGCCGTGAAGACCCTGCTATGCTCATTGCAACACCGCATGAGATAAGTGCTTTTACCACTTTTCGAACGCTCTCTTCACCGCCGGATTTAATCGTTTCCGCCGAGTCCATTATGATCTTTGCGCTCATCCGGGAGAGGGCGGATGCGTATTCACTGTATTCGTCTGCCTTCTTTTTTTCATATGCAAGCTCCCAGTCCAAAACCGAGGTATATTTTGCGATTATATCTGCGCATCCGCTTGCAAGCAGCCGATAGGGCGCGCCTGCGATAACCCCTGTGTCCGCGATGATTGCGATCGGAGGGTTTGCACCTTTTGAAACCGTGTTGCCATCTTCTTTTATCGACGCCCGTGAAGAGGCTATTCCATCGTGTGCTGCAGCAGTTGGAACGCTCACAAAATGCACACCCCGGTTCTTAGCCGCAAGCTTGGACACGTCGATTACTCTGCCGCCGCCCACAGCCACCACAAAGTTAGAGTCCGAATCTTCTATGCAGCGTTCCATCCGCCTGACCTCTTCAATCGATGCACCGGTTATGATCTCAGAAGTAGTTTTAAAAAATGGGTTGAGAACCTCGGTAGCCCTGTTTCCGGCAACATCTATTGTCGTGGAATCAGCGACCACAAGCGCTCGTCCGCTGAGCCCGAGCCCTCTGAGAACCTCAGCGATTTCATCAATCGCGTCTCTACCCACGAGAACGGAACGCGGGAGCTGCATCAACTTGGTCTTCATCACACAAAGTTTCAGATACCAGATTAATAAGCGTTGTGCCGCTGTTTTCACTTGGTAAACCATTTATACCAGGCAGGGTGTTTCCCATTCATGGTTCCAGAGGATTTCCTGGAGTTTTCCAAAAAGTTTGAATCAGGTTTTCTCTATTGGATTGAAGATGACAGGCCTTTGATGATCCGGGCCGACTTTCAGATCACAGGTGAAAAGATTGACGTCACTCCAAGGAAGAGCAGTTTTATTAAGGCGCCCACGCCGGGTTTATCTGTGACACTTCTCTTCGCAAACCCCTATTACACCGAACAATGTGAGATGGGCATTGTGAAGGGAGAATTGAAAGCCGGCGGAGAAGAGGGCAGTCTGGAAATCGTTGCCCATGATATAATGTGGACCTTCAGCTTTGATTTGGACAAGTATCCTGAGCGGCTTGTGAAGAGGTGGCGCAAGTGATCCCATTTGAACTCGAGGAAATGCTTGGCGAGATTCGCACGCCCGTCATGTTTGCAGCGGTGGACCAACGATATCCTCATGCCACCCCTATGAACTGGCTCTGGCTCAAGGATGAAGGAGTATTCTGGTTTAACCCGGCGGGCGGGACACGTAAGATCAAATTGCTCAAGCAGAATGGGAATGTATGCTTTGGAACGCTTGATGAGATGAAAAAAGATGCCCGCGGATTCATAGTCTGGGGTGAGATCACGCGTTTTGAATACGGCTTTTGGGCGCTTGCCCGAAACCGACGGGTCAAAAAACAAATGTTAACTGAGAAGTCACAGATAAAGTTTAATCTAGGCCTCCTGAAATTCTGGAGAACCTATGCCCGCCACCCTGACATCCACTATAGCACGCTGCCCTGGGTTGCAGCCTTTGTGAGGGTTAAGCCCACACGCATTGTTTACTGGCAGGACGACGGCGTAGAAAAAGAAGTAGTATTTTCAGATTGATGATTACAGGTTGTAGACAAATATCCATGTGGGCAGCCAGAACATGAGAAAGGGCATTGCGCCTTTAGACACCCATTTGTTCATTGAAAGGTCGTCTTGGCTGAGTTTGAAGATTATGCGTGTGAGAAAGAATCCTGAGTAGCCGATTACAAGTCCGACGAGTCCGCCGCTGGCCCCGATCAGTCCGCTCGCGATGCCGGCAACAAGACCTAGGAGCATGTGGAAGTATTCGATTCGGCGTTCACTGTCTTCATCCATGTCCCCTTTGATTCTGGCAACGTTAATAAAGCTTACCTTCCTAAAACTGTGTTTATGAAGACTGATATGTCGAGTTTTGACATTATGGCAGTTGTGGCCGAGCTCAAGGGTGACATGCGAATCAAAAAGATCTATCAGCCCACGCCAGCTCAGCTCCGTGTGCTTCTGCGCTATCGCGACGGAGAGGTGAAAAACCTGATAGTTGAGGTTGGCAAAAAAATCTATCTCTCAGATTATGCGATGCCTTCGCCGCGCCAGCCCTCAAACTTTGCGATGACACTTCGCAAGCATCTGGGAAACGCTGTTGTCACAGGAGTTCGGCAGGTGGGTTTTGACCGCATCGTTGAGCTGACTGTAGAAACTGGCGAAGGTGAATTCAAGTTGGTCTTCGAGCTCTTCGGCGAGGGAAACTCGCTTCTCATCGATTCTGAGGGAATTATCCGTGCAGTTATGAAACGCAGGCGTTTCAAACACCGGGAGCTAATCGGCAAAAATGTGTATGAGTATCCGCCGCAGCGCACAAATCCCTTTGAAATCGATGCAAGAGAGTTGAAAGAAATTGTGGATGGATATGGAAGCCTTGTAAAAGCTCTTGCCGGGCCGCTGGGACTGGGAGGGCAGTATGGCGAGGAGATATGTCTGCGATCTGGTGTCGATAAAAATGTAACAAATCTGTCGCTTGATGATGCAGACAAGGTTATCAGCACGCTTGGGGAGCTTAAAAAAGGTGCTTTCAATCCGAGCCCGGTTATAGTTTTTGATGGCGCTGAACCGGTTGATGTGACTCCGGTCAGGCTGCAAAGCTATGAGGGCCGGGTTGTCAAGGAGTTTCCAAGTTTCAGCGCGGCGCTGGACGAGTTTTTCACTGAGCGTGTTATGGACGATGCTATGGAGAAAGTAGAGTCGAAATATCGGGAGGGTCTTACATCGATTAACATGCGTCTTCAGGAGCAAGCGCGGGCGATCAGACGGTTTAACCAGAATATTCTGAGGGGCAAGCAGATTGGTGACATTATTTACGCAAACTTCAGTGATGTTGAGACCTTGATTGACACTGTTTCAAAGGCCCGTAAAAACATGTCTGTTGGTGAGATTAAAAAACAGTTGAAGGCTGCTCCCGCGGTGCAGGGGTATAATAGTAAAGAAGGGGTTGTTACGGTTTTAATCGATAAAGTGAAGTTTAATCTGGATCTCAACATGTCGGCTTCGAAAAACGCTGACAACTATTATTCAAAGTCGAAAAAAGCACGTGTGAAGCTTAAAGGCGCCAGAGGTGCTGCAGAGAAGACAAAGGCTCAAATCAGGGATTATGTGAAGAAAGGCAGAACTGCTGCTGAAAAAGATGTGGGGGTACCGGTGAAGCGGGCTGTGCGCAAGCTGAAATGGTATGAGCGGTTCCGTTGGTTCAGGTCAAGCGACGGACTGCTTGTGGTCGGCGGGCGCGACGCAACATCAAATGAAACCATTGTGAAGCGGCATATGGAAAAGGGCGACGTATTTTTCCACGCCGACATCCATGGCGCGCCAGCGGTTGTTGTCAAGGCTGAGGGACAGCCGGTTCCAGAGCAGACTCTGGAGGAAGCGGCTCAGTTTGCAGCTTCAAACTCTATTGCCTGGAGGAGTGACGCCGCTTTTCTCGACGTCTATTGGGTGAACCCGGAGCAGGTGTCCAAGACTCCGCAGTCCGGCGAATACGTGGGTAAAGGCGCCTTTATAATCCGTGGGAAACGCAACTTCATCCGCTCCAAAGTAGCGCTCTCAGTAGGTGTGAAGATCGATGAAGACACAGCGCATGTCATGGCAGGGCCTGAAATCGCGGTCCAAGCTTACGCAGGCAACGGGGTAAACATTATACCGGGCCGGATGAAGAGTAAGGAAGCAGCGATGAAGATAAAGGAAATGATTCTTGAGCAGACTTCTGATGCAGATCAGAGTGTAGTGAAAAAGCTCAATATCGATGATATTCAGCGTGCGCTTCCAACCGGCGGATACGCAATTGTGAGGGATAGGAAGAGATGAGGGTTCGCCATTTCAAAGAAGAGTCAAAGCTGAAGATCGAAGACCTTGACGACCTATGGTATTTGAAGAGCGTGCTAGAAGCAGGCGACATTGTTTCAGCATCAACCTATCGGCGGCTGAAGGATGATACCAAAGCGCGGGCTGATAAAGGTCAGCGGATACGGGTGTTTCTTGGAGTCCGGCTGGTGGACTCGGATTACTCTGAGCATTCAAAGACGCTTCGCCTCACCGGTCAGCTCACTGAGAGCAGCGACCCTAATATCGGACTTGGCAGCTATCACACACTGGATATCGGCGTTGGCGACACAGTAACAGTGCGAAAGGTGTGGAAACGGTGGCAGCTTGACCGGCTCCGGGAGGCTGAGAAAAGCTCAAAGGTTGGGCGGGTGCTCATTGTCTCGGTTGAGGATGGTGAGGCGGATTTTGCGGTGCTGCGTAAATTCGGGATACAATATGCCTTCAGGGTGACAAAGTCTTTGGGTGGAAAAGACCAGGCAAATGATTACACGGTGAATGCCGCTGACTTTTATGATGTTGTGAGCGCGAAGATCGGTGAGATGAAAAAAGATGAGGGTGTGTCTGCGGCCATTGTCTGCGGCCCTGGTTTTGCGAAGGACAAGGTCTTTGATAGGCTTAAGGCTAAGAAGGAGGTTGAAGGAGTATTTCTTGAGCCTGCGGGTTGCGGCGGGCGGGCGGCGATACAGGAAGTTTTGAAACGGGGTGCTGTGGAGAAGATCGTTGAGGAGAGCAAGGTGGCGGTTGAGACCCGGCTTGTGGAAGAGCTTTTCGAAAGAATCGCTGTCTCCGGCCCAGCTGCCTACGGCTCTGGCGAAGTGGAGCGCGCAGCAGATATGAGCGCGATCGAGACACTGCTGGTGACATATACTTTTCTTCAGAAACATCATCCTGACAAGCTGCTTGAAAAAGTTAAACATGGCCGCGGCATAATCCACGTTGTATCTCCGGAGCACGACGCGGGTGAACGCCTCGACGCAATCAGCGGAATAGGAGCACTACTACGGTTTCCAATAGCATGACAACCAAGATTCTCAAGCAACTCCCCGACAGGATATTATAAGTTACGAGTCAACCTAATGCTATAATCCCATTGTCTTTGTGCCACTTATCCTCATCGAAGGGTTTTTTCTTATTTGTTGGTATGTAGAAACAATAACAACAATCATCAGGATTCTTTATGTTTATATTTCTTTTTTTGCAATACATTTTCGTTCTCTCCTTAGTTCTAGAACGAATAGAAGAAATGTAACAATCTAGTAAATTATTTATACCACCCAACACTCAAGTTAAAACTTGAGGTT
>BDTI01000052.1 GCA_002923215.1 archaeon BMS3Abin16
GAGCCGTCGGGCAATCTCTGCGATCACGTCTTCAGCCCCCGGCATAGCCGGTATCTCAACACCTGTATCCAGCCCTATTTCGACTGCGCCTTTGATGCTTGTCCAAAGCGCCGT
This sequence comes from archaeon BMS3Abin16, assembly GCA_002923215.1. Taxonomy (GTDB): domain Archaea; phylum Hydrothermarchaeota; class Hydrothermarchaeia; order Hydrothermarchaeales; family SZUA-236; genus SZUA-236. The sequence goes on from BDTI01000052.1 coordinate 115, forward strand.
GTTTTTCTGGTTTTCATAGTCTGTCAGATGAAACCTGATCTCGTCCAGATCCGCGTCTTTTAGCATCTGCAGATTCTCCTTTGAAACAGGCGTTGCCGTGTAGAGATGGATGTGAAAACCTGCTCCAAAACGGTTTTTCAAAAGACCGATGTATTCAAGGGTTCGCTCCAACCGCAGGATCGGGTCTCCGCCGGTAATCCCCGCGCCAAGGGCGTCCATCTCCTCCGCTTCAATCAGGAGGTCTTCGATTCCCTTTATCTCCCGTTCATTCGCCCAGGCAACGTCTTTGTCACGTCGCTTCTCTGAAAGCGGGCAGAACCCACAGCCCCTGCCGCAGATTCCGGTTACAAAGAGCACGAGCTTCGCACCCTCAGCGCACATCTCGCAGCCAGGGCTGAGGCTGCCACGATAGAATCCTTTTTCCTTTTTCATTCTACACCCCGGAAGTAGTGGCCCCGCGTAAAACCAGAACCCGCGTCGGATAGAGCCATGTCATCTCTGTAACATTTGAGCACTTCTTTAATCCTCTCCGGCGCTGTGTGGCAGAAGTTGAACCGCAGATTAGAAATGCCGTTACTCACCAATCTGCCGATCTGCCCGTCCATGCGCAGCTCACGTGAATTGAGGATTTGGTTTGTGCAGCTCCGTGTCCGCATAACTGGGAAGCGAAATCCCCTGGCGTCTCTGAGGCTGAGCCCTTTGCTCTGGCACTCACTGCACACGCCGGGGCCGATGAAATTATAGGCTATGCACTGCTTCGAGGTCATGAGCACAACGTCGCCATGAACAATGCATGCAAGCTCCACACCTATCTTTCGAGCTGTGCGGGTGAGGATGCGAATCTCCTTTAGATTCAGCTCATGTGACGCTGTAACAAGGGACACACCAATTTCTTTGAGAAACATCAGACTCTCACTGTTAAAGACATTCATCGAAGCCTCGGTTGAAAGGTTAAACCCTTTTTCAGACGCAGCGCCAAGAGCGCCTATGCTGCCTACTGAGAGATTTTCGACGCCAAGCCTTTGAAGCTCTCTGAGGAGCGGGCCAAGTGTTCCCTCAGAGTTAATGACTGGTGTGATCGCTGTGAATTTTTTGCCTGCCTCAGTTGACGTTGCCAAACATGCCGTTAACTCGTCAAAACCTCCGTATTCAAGGCTGAAAAAAATGTCTGCCTCACCACCTGCAAGAGCTGCTTTGCATTGTTCAAGGCCGCAAATCTCAGCAATGATTTCAACGTCTTTCATAACTCTTCCTCGCCCGACTAATAAGCTGAGCGTCACTTGTCCGATAAACCACTGAATTGATTGGAACCCTATTCGTATCTTTAAGACCAATTTTCAAAGTCCCGCCCCGTGTTAGGTCTGCTTTAATCCGGCGCCCCACCGTTTTACCACCCACAATTATCTCTATTCCATCACCGGCGCAGAGAGTGGTTGAAAGCTTGATCTCAACACCAGACTCAGAAACGCCGGTCACCCGCCCGATCTCCAGCCCCCGGTTATCGCATGATCCAGGGTTCACCATCCCGCCTCGCTCGCCCCTTAGATATCCCTCTGTAAATCCGCGGTTAAAGATTTGCAGCAGATCCCGTTTTTCATTCCACGTGATATAGAAATTTCCCTCCCTGATTCGGTCGAGAAGCCTTCGATAAATCCCTACTACCACGGCAACATACTCAGGCCGTTTCATCCGTCCCTCGATCTTAAAGGCCGCAACACCGGCGTCCACAAGCTCAGGAAGCATCTCAGCACTGCAGAGGTCTTTCAAACTCAGAAGATGGCCGCTGGAAACATCAATTTCATTGTTTTCAATTGTGAACTTCATCCTGCAAGCCTGCACACAGCGCCCCCGATTCGCAGATCTCCCGCTTATCAAGCTTGAAAAAAGGCAGTTACCGGAGTAGCTGTAGCAGAGTGCGCCATGGACAAAAACCTCAAGCTCAGACCCGGTTTTTTCAAAGATGCTCCCTATCTGCATTATGTCCAGTTCCCGCGCCAAGACCACACGTTTAACACCCAGCCCGGTGAGGAAACGCACACCCTCAGAGTTGTGAACATTCATCTGCGTGCTGGCATGAATCCTGAGGTCTGGAAACCTTTCTCTAATATGGCCTAACACACCCAGGTCCTGAACTACAACTGCGTCAACCTCGATATCACGCAGAAAATCCAGATACTCTATTAGCCCCGCGATCTCAGAGTCTTTGACAAGCGTGTTTACCGTGACAAAGAGCCGGGCATCTTTTGAATGAATATATCTGGCAGCTCTTTTCATCTCTCGTTCTGTGAAGTTCGCTGCGAAATGACGTGCGCCGAACTTTTTCCCTCCAAGATAGACTGCATCAGCCCCATTCTCAACTGCCGCTCTAAGCGCTTCAACACTTCCAACCGGTGCCACAAGTTCAGGTAGATTTTTCATAGTCATCGCAATAACAAGGTAGTCTCCATAGTACAGGTCGCTTTTCAGATAATAATAACATCTACCGAGTTATTAATAAATACTTAGGATGGCGCTGAAAGAAAAGCTCGGGAAACTAGAGTTCATTCAAAAAGGTCTGAAAAAGGACTTGGTCTTGGAAGATGATTTCTCGCAGATCCGCATGGTAGGCGGTGCAGACGTTTCATATGCAGGAGGCCTGGCCTACAGTGCCGTTGTTGTTCTGGATTACGGTGATATGCAGCTAATCGAGGAGGAGACATCGAAATCCAAAATCACTTTTCCATATGTCCCATCTTTTCTGAGCTTTCGAGAGGCCCCTCCAATAACCAAATCCGTAAGTAGGTTGAAAAGAAAGCCTAATGTCCTTCTGGTTGACGGGCATGGAATCGCTCACCCCAGAGGGATTGGCATTGCATCCCATGTGGGTGTGCTCCTCGATATCCCTACAATCGGGGTTGCGAAAAACATTCTCGTAGGAGACTACACGGCTCCAGAGGTAGTAGGCGAAGTCTCTGAAATCATCTACAACAAACGACAGGTGGGATTTGCGGTAAAGACGCGGAAAGGTTCTAAACCCATATTCATAAGCCCAGGTCACAAAGTCTCCCTTGAAAGTAGCTTTTTGATTGTAAAAAACTGCCTTAGAGGACACAGACTTCCAGAGCCACTGCGACTGGCGCACACACTTTCAAATCAGGCTAAGAACTGTTGATAGTCTTTTCAACCATCTCGAAGTTGACCTCGCCTGCGATTTTTATCTCGCCACTTGCAATGTTTTCCACCGTAACCTGGGCAGGCGCAAAAATGCCTTGATCTATCTTGTAGAAATCATATCCTGCGCGCTTGAAAATCTCGGCGAAGGGCACACCGTATTCAGGCGAGCTCACCGAGGGTATGGCCTCTACATCCACATCTTCCGAAACTGTGAGTTTCACGCTGGAGCCGTAGATAATCATGTCATTTTCCACGCCCATCATCCGGCTGTCACCCCCCTTTACTGGAGCTATCGGAGCAGTTCCCTCGCCGCTGACAATATCTGCTGTAATCTCCAGATGATCCATCTTGAACAGCGCTGTCTCAACCATCCGCGCCGACACCTGAACCGAGCCTGCAACCGAGGCTGTTCGAACCGCAAGAATCGTCAAATTCCCTGCATCAATTCCAAGCTTGCCGGCAACATATTCTGCTACATCATCGCCCGGTAAAACTGAGCATTCCAATGCCAAAACACCTACATCCGAATCCTCTCGCAGCCCCTCAGGCGCAGAATCCAGTAGCATCCGCGCCGGCCCGGATCCCATCCCAAAAAAACCGCCAACCTTAACACTCCACCCCGCCTTCTGCGAGCCGATGCAGGCAAGCCTGGGCGCATCAGTTCTAACACTGACCACTGGCAGACCAAGCGCTCCGAAACCCTCATTACTCACAGCGACTTCTGCAAGTCCGCCGAGACAAACCCTGGAAAACAAGAGCCCCGCCTCAACACTCCCCACAGCGTTCACACCGCAGTCCACAACTGTCGCGCCGCACTCCAGCCGAGCCTCTTCAACGCCAAATCTATCTTTCCCCTCAATCATCGCACCTGCAATCTCAAGGGCATTTTCATTAAGAGTCATAACCAAATCTCTGCCAACAGGGGTTTAAAAAAGTTTATCCAGAAAACACTGGTTTTACTCCTGGGCTTTATCCTGCTTCTCAACCGAATCAGAATCTTCCTCTTCGCTGATCTTCTCAGAGGGCAGGAAATGATTTAGAATCACAAGAAGCACAAGGATTACGGGAAGGGTTAGTACTAAAAATGTCTGGACTGGAAGGGCGCCTCCCTCATCAATGCTTTCACTCGGTGCGGGGGTCTCTGTGTGAGATACCGGTGCAGGTGTTACAAGAGGCAATGTTTTAACCGTCGTTGATGTGGTCGTCAACCTCTGGAGAACTGTAGTTGTAGTTGAAGTTGAAAGGGTGGTCGAGGTTGACGTACTGGTGGTGGAGGTTGTGGACGTGGTCGTTGGTTTTGGCTCGGCCGGCGGCCTGTCGAGTGATACGAAAATCTTTCCATAGCCAAGAGCAGGCAGCGTGTTATTATATGTGACAGTAATCGACCTCTCGCCTATTGCATCTGGAACCACGGTTTTGTTATAGTTGTCAACAGCGCTCACCATTGTATGGTCAATAGGGTGGGTGAAATTCACCTGTATATTCTCAACAAGTGTTATGTTGAAATCGTTTTTATTCACAAGCGTCAAGATATAATAGGTAGGCCGGGGGCTTGTAACTATCAGCGAAACATTACCCTCAAGTTCAAACCTCTCAATAGCCGACGCCTGGGGTGCGAGAAATAAAAATATGAGAATAACCGCCGCTATAAAACGCATAGAACCCTATTTCTTTCTAAGCGGACTCGGACCTAACTTCTTAATAGTGTCAGTAAACTCTGAAATCGTCTTTCCAAAGAGTTCGCCTTCCGATGCCGAGATCCATTTGAGCATGAGCCGGTCTTTTTCAATACCAAGCTCAGGCAGGAGCTCGCTTACAAGGTTCACCCTCTTTTCAGCCCCGTAGTTGCCTGAAACATAGTGGCAGTCTCCGTGATGACAGCCAGCGACAAGCACGCCGTCAGCACCCTCGGCAAAGGCCTTAAGAATAAAGACCGGGCTCATACGCCCAGTGCACATGATTCGAATTGTCCGGGTATTCGGCGGATACTGCGTCCTCGAAGTCCCGGCAAGATCCGCCCCAGCATAGGCACACCAGTTACAGAGAAAAGCCACAATCTTCGGTTCAAAGGCCATATTTAATCCTCCGCCAGCGCCGCATGTATCTGGGCAAAAATCTGATCGTCCTTGAAATGACGCAGCCGTGCAGCACCCGTGGGACAGCCGCCGGCGCAGAGCCCGCAGCCCTTACACTTCGCCTCGTTCATAACAGCCTTACGATCAACCATGGTAATCGCTCCAAAGGGACATATCCGCTCGCAAATCCTGCAGCCGATACACAGCTCAGGAACTGAATAAGCAATGATCGGATCCACCTCAACCTCACCCTTGGCCATGAGAATCGAAGCACGCCCCGCCGCGGCTGAAGCCTGCGCAACCGTGTCAGGAATATCCTTTGGCCCCTGAACCGTGCCAGCAAGATAGATGCCTTCAACAAGGGTGTCAACGGGCCGAAGCTTTGGATGCGCCTCCAGGAGAAATCCGTCAGCACCCCTGGAAACACCGGCCATCTTGCCAAGTGAGTCAGTGTCAGAACCAGGCTCCATACCCACTGAAAGAACAAGCATATCCACGCCTACCTCAAGCTTACGCCCAAGCATAGTATCCTCTACATTCAGAATAAGGCCGCCAGTTTTCTCATCTTCATAGACAACGCTGGGCCGTCCCTTCACAAACTTGACGCCATACTCCTCTTGAGTAATCTTGTAAAATTCTTCATATCCTTTGCCAAAGGCCCGGATGTCAATATAGAATATATAGATGTCACATTCAGGGTGCTTCTCCTTGTAGAGGCGGGCGTTTTTGATTGCGTACATGCAGCACACCCTCGAGCAGTAGAGATTGGTGTTCTCATCCCTTGAACCCACACACTGAATAAATGCAATCGACCTGGGCTCCTTGCCGTCAGAGGGGCGAAGAAGCTTACCGCCAGTCGGACCGGAGGCGTTTATCAGCCGCTCAAACTCAAGGCCGGTCACCACGTTTTCATACTTGCCGTAGCCGTATTCTGGCTTGCGAGTCGGGTCAAATACGTTATAACCTGAGGCAACGATAATCGTTCCAACCTCAAGTGTCAACTCCTCAGGCTTCTGATTAAAATCAATGGCCTCAATTGTGCACACATTCTTGCACACCCCGCAGCCGATGCAGGTGTCTTCGTCCAAAGTGTAGATGAGCGGAACAGCCTGGGGAAAGGGGACATAGATTGCCTTACGGCTTCCAAGACCCTGGTCAAACTCGTTGGGAACCTCAACCGGACAGGCTTCAGCACAGTCCATACAGCCTGTGCAAAGATCCTCCAAAACATACCGCGGCTTTTTATTCACCGTTACTGTGAAGCTACCTACAAAGCCTTTGATATCCTTTATCTCGGCATAGGTGATAAGCTCAATATTTTCATGGCGAGAAGTATCAACCATCTTCGGAGTCAGAATACATGCGGCGCAGTCCATGGTTGGAAATGTCTTGTCAAGCTGCGCCATCTTCCCGCCAATCGTCGGCTGCTTCTCAACAAGATACACTTGATAACCCATGTCCGCGAGATCAAGCGCCGCCTGAATCCCGGCGATTCCTGCTCCGATAACGAGGCTGGATTTTTTAACAGCAACCTTCATCTTCTCCTGCGGCTCAAGCAGGCGGGCGCGGGCAACACTCATGCGCACAAGGTCCTTTGATTTTTCAGTGGCCTTTTCCTTCTCCTGAATATGCACCCAGCTGCAGTGCTCCCGAATATTTGCCATGTCCACAAAATAAGGGTTTATCCCTGCGGTCTGCGCGGCCCTTCGAAAAGTTGGCTCATGCATCCGCGGCGAACAGGCGGCAACAACTATTCGATTAAGATCATGCTCTTTAATGGCTTCGATAATCTCTTTTTGCCCTGGCTCAGAACACATATACTTCGAGTCAGTGGAATAGACAACGTCTCTAATCTTTTCGCCTGCATATTTCGCAACATCCTTCACATCAACGACGCCGGCGATGTTGGTTCCGCAGTGGCAGACGAAAACCCCTACCCTAGGCTGCTCATCTGTAACTTTCGATTCAGCCTTCGGTTCCCCGTCCGCCTTGGCTTTTTTCACAGCAGATTTACCTGCACTTACATCTGATTTAGGTTTCTCTTTAGCCATCAAAAATCTCCATTTAAGGATTATCAAACTCTTATTTAATGTTTTCTTTAACAACGGAAGGCAGGTCAACTGGGATAAAATTTCCCCCGCCCAAGATTATTTTGAAAATTTCTAAGTTAGAAAGTTTGCACCAGAACCAAAGAGTGAGGAAAGTTTTATATATGGTCGTCCGTCATATTTAGTTCAAAATACAGTTGAGATTAATTGAGGAAAGAGAATAGGAGGAAAAAAGCTTATGGGAAAAAATACTAACATTAAACTGCTACTGCTCATAGCAGTATTTATTATGGGAATTTATGTCTTGCCAAGCGCAGTTGCGAAATACACCGGCTCACATACATGGGAGCTTAACGAGACAGGCGGTGTTACCAGTTTGCAGTGCGGCAAGTGTCACACATACATTAAAAACGAAATAACCAATGGCGTCACAAGCGATGCAATGAATGCCCATCGAAACGCATCCAATAACTCGAACTATGTTGGTGTTGGTAAAATAATCAACATCTCTAATACCCCAACTGGTTCACTGGATGATGTGTGCTGGATGTGCCATGTCCAGGAGCGGGATGCATTAGTATCCGGTGGGCACACAAAGGTTGTTATCAGGGCATGTACAGATTCAGACTGTCATGGTGATACAACCGGAACTACATCATGTACCATATTTGCTGCCGGTTTCAGCGGCGGAGCCAATACATCCTGTAACGTAACGGGCAGGATAAATTCATCTACCGATGCGCACTGGAACTTTTATAGGCCGCTCACCCGTCTGACTTCCACTATCGGGAATGAGGACGGCGGCAACTATGACATGGGCTTTATGGCATGCCTCGCTTGCCATACCCACGTTGGTCTTGATCTGAACATCACAAGGCCGCAGAAGCTGTCGCTTTCACTCAATCTGACGAGTGTGACAGCGGGATTCAATGCCACAAGCCTTAGTGTCAACTACACGAACATGACCTCAACAACAGGCGGTAAAGAACCTGGAAGCGTGTGGGCATAAATGCGGTAAATCAAGCAGGGAGTTCACTCCCCTGCTTTTTCCTCCATTTTTTCCTCCTTTTTTATCGGTCTAACCCAAGCATCTGAGGCAGGAGATTACGTGTAATGGTGTTTCAGTACCAATATCAATATCAGTACCAACTTCAGAGGGGTCTTGGCTTAACGACCTATGATTCGTTTTCCCGGCTGATTCAGGATACTTATTCTAACCCTGTGCTTTTGTCTCTCCTTGTAGCTTTGGTTCCTCTTCTCTTTTTTTTCTTACGAAATAGACACCCACCTATCCTGAAATATTTTGCATATCTACTGGTTAGTTTACCTGTTTTTTTATTGACAAAACTGACTTTCACCTATTCTCGCGAAGGAAGAACCCTAACGATGATAGTCGCATTTATTGCATTGCTTTTTTATCTACTGATTCTATATGAATATTGGAAGTGGAAAAACACTACTCCTGAAAAGCAAGCAAAAGAATTATTTGAAGAGGATTTTTTGCAGAAGAAGACTGATTATTTGTCATTTTTCATCGCAGGATTCACAATACTTGTAGGCGTGCTCATTCTCACGCAGTCCCTCTTTTTTGTGGCTGTTACATCTAATTCGATGGCGCCGGTTTTTTGGGAGTCTGATCTCGTGCTTATCCAGGCGATTTCAAACAATCCTAAGGTTGGAGATATTGCTGTGTTTCAGAACCCCGGGGTTAATTTTGATGATAAGGTTATCCACCGGATTTTTGCGGTTCGCGGAGATGATGTGATCACGAAGGGTGATAACAATAATTATCCTGATGATTGGGTTGTGGACCGCGGATCAGTTCTTGGAACTGCTATAACCTATAATGGCCGGCCGATTGTTGCGAAAAAGATTGGGCGGTATTTTATCCGGGACTATGGTCTTGACAAGGGTTATTCTAACGATGACCCGACTTATCAGATGTTAAGCTGGTCTATGTCGAATATACATTCTTATGGTCCGATTTATCTAGTGGTGATTGTTCTTTTGATCTTTATAACGATGCTTGAGCGGCCGGATAGAGGTAAGGTTTATTAACTTAGGGTTGGATGATGGAAACTATGGGTAGGTTAATCCCTGTAATAATCTTTATATTTTTATTCGCAGCAGCATCTCTTCCAAGTACGGGAGGTGTTGTTACACTTGCGAACACAACGATTTCTGATTATGTTGATTCAGGTTATCGGGGTGGAATGTCTTTTCACGTGGGTGAGGTTTGCGTAGCCTGTCACACAAGGTTTTCAAAGGATCGGGCTTATGCAAATGAGCTTCCCTATAATGTTTCGAATAATGCGGTTCTCCACATCTTTCCCTGCAGCAAGCCCGCATGCCACATCAACAATCCACCTACGAAATGGCGGCCCAAGGGTACGAAGCGCTGGGATCTACACTTGAAGATATGTGTGGATTGTCATCCCCGGTGGAACACGTCGATTGACACGATTCACAAGACTCATCTGAACTTTGATTATCTCACAATCAACCGCAGCGGCGTATCCTGTGATCTCTGTCATTCAAAACCCCTTGGCTATAACTCGTCGATTGTTCGGGTTCCGCCGTGGCCTGCAAAAATCCAGCTGGCTCCGGGGCAGATTGTAAAACCTGATTGGAAGGGCGACTGCGCCTACTGTCATTTCACAATCAAAGGCGCGGCCAGGGTGCATGATGTTCATCAACCTGTGCTTTTAAAAGCATGTCCAGTGTGCCACAGCCAGTTTATACTGGACTCACCAAGCATGTTCAACCGCATCAACTTTCCTTTTCCCATTCGTGAAGTGGGGCCGCCTACTTTGGGTGACAAGCTAAACGCATCGGTTCCGCTCAACGCAACAATCATTACTCCCAAGGCTACGCTGCCTCCGGGTTTTGTTGAGCCCCTCCCCATAATTTCCGAATTCTATTTATACTTTAATGCAATATTATTGGAGCTACTGGACCTGTATAAGAGTGTGGTGTAATATAGATGGGAGAAGAGACTTGGGAGCTGCCCCCGGCTGAACATCCCATAGGGGTGTATTTAGGATTAGTTTTAAGTGCTTTTATCCTTGGCATCGGGTCGGTTGTTCTTTTTATCTCGATTTACACTATTTTTCAGGCTGACGGACTTCGGTTTTCATCTGATTTTGTTGGGCGTATGCTTCTCTTCTTTGGCTCAGCCTATGGAGCTATCGCCTCTGTTTCAGCGCTCTACAGCATTATACGTTATCAGCGTACTCAGGTTAAAAAGGTGGAAAAGGAGTTTAAGAATTTCACAGTCTACGCCCGGCCTCTTGTGGAGGAGGTTATCAGGCAGAGGCTTGTAAGCCAGAATGTTGCTGAGCAGCTTGAGCAGATCAAACGTTCTGAAGCCCGTGGCGGAGCAGGGGGGAGTGTGTCGAATAAGTGGAATGAGACGCTTGTTCTCGTGGCAATCCTTGGAAACGTGACTGTCGGCCTTTATCTCTATCTGGACCGTTATCCCTGGAACATGGTCCCCTATTCACTCATCTTTCTGGCTGTTGCCTGGTGGGTTGTAATCGCCCGGCACTTCGATTTTATAAACGATGCACGCAGCTGGTATATCCCTGCGATTTATGTGCTTATCGTGCCGTCGCTTTCAATTGTTCTCAGAGGGTATATCGAGCTTCATCAGGTGCTTTTCGTGGTTTTCCTCTCCCTCCTATTTTATATTCTGGGAATGTATGTTTATTATTCGAAAATTACTCTTGGACGTGTCCCGAGCTTTGTTCCAACCCGTTTTGGCGGTGATAATTCATCTGTCGGCGACGGTGCCGGTGAAGTGCAGAGCCAGGGTAATAACCGGCTGAAAGAGTTTATGCCCCCTAAAAATAATGGTGAAGAAAAATGAAAGGTGTGTTTGTAGTTTTATTACTGCTCATTGTGATAGCAGGTTCCGGCTGTCTGGGCTCGGATGGTTCTGGTGGCGAGGTGCAGACGTCCAGCGGGATTGTTGAAGCAACAGTTCCAGCGCAAACCCCTATTCAAACTCCTGCTGCAACAAATCAACCTCCAGACGTGTCCACAACAACTACCACAATGACTCCTTTGCCGTCTGAGCCTGTGCTTATCGATGAATCCAGCACTGACTACACAGACCTGCTGGATGAAAAATACCAGACCTGTCTAAAATGCCACGGCGATGTGAAGGTCTTTCACACAGCCGAGATAATCTCGGAAATCGATCGTTCCAAGGGGCTGAATCCACGTCTCTGCATTGTCTGCCACGGCACAAAGGTGCATAAGATCCACTGGGACATGGTGAACGACAAATACATCGCCTGCGGAACCTGTCACTGGCAAAAGGGCGAGTTTGTAAAACCCGCGACACCGCCGGGAAAGCTTGTTGTATGCGAGCTCTGCCATGCAGGCGGGAACTATGTGAAGATACATATTGAGGGAAAGGTGCTTGAAGGCGCGCCACTGGACGCTGAGTGGATACGCAAGGGAACATCTCATCAATGCGACACATGCCATATCGGTGATTACAAGACAATCCATTATTCTCCTCTCTCCTCCTGGAATGAGGGCATAAACACCGCTGTGAAAGAAGCAGTTGAAAACCCGCCTGACCCATTGAACATATCCTATCTATAAGTGATTGCCATGAAAACAGAACTCTTAATAATCGCACTTGCCCTGATAACGGCTGGAGCTGTGTACTCATATGTTGCAATGGATTATGAGGGCAGGATAGCTGATGTGAACACGGAGATCAATGCAAAAAGCTTTGAGCTAATCAATATTTGGAAGGCTCCCACACCAACTCCTGCGCCGCAGACCCCTGCGCCGCTCCTTCCGCAAGTTGAGACTAACGCTGAGTTTTGTCTGGGCTGTCATGATAAAGAGCAAACCGCGTCCTTTCATTTTCCTGATAGGATCAAGACTCTTGAAGAGGAGCGGGGTCTTCCAGTTCGGATCTGCACGACATGCCATGGAGAACCGGTTATGCCTGTTCATTTCAAACTTATACAGGACAAGAAGGTGAAGTGTGAAGCCTGTCATATACGCGGTGGCGGCGGTTTTGAGGTGCCTCAGAAAAAAGAGGGTGATCTCCTTGTTTGCCAGCTTTGCCATGCCAGGGGAAACTATATCACAATCCATATTGACGGCAATATTTTAAAGGATGCACCGATTGATTCGCAGTGGATCAAAACTCGCGGCGGCAGGGAGTGCACACTCTGCCACAATGAAGCGCTCTATGGCGGTAAGGATATTCTCACGATTCATGGTGAGAGGGCACTTGCCTCTGGTGATCTTTCGCCTCGTCCTCGTAAGACTCCCAGGCCCACCAGTCCGCCTGTGGAGGAAGTTGATCTGGGGGAGATGCTGAAGGCTGAACTTGCAGAGCAGACTGCGCAAGCGGCGTCATTAAATGAAACACCGGTTTTGAATGAAACCGAAGCACCTGTTGAAACTCCCCTGCCCACTGTTGAGCCGGTGGCACCGCCGACAACTGAACCACCGGTAAATGAAACACTTGATCTCAACGAAACAGTTGAGCCGCCTGAAGTCACGGCCAGCCCTGGTGATTGGAACAATCCAAAAGAGCCTACAACCAGCGTCGAGATAGGTTGAACTCTAAGCTTTACAGAAATATTGCGCCCCTGTTGTCTGCCTTTGTAAACATTATTTTACCTTCGCCTGCCACGGTTTCAGAAAGCTCTGCGGCATCATCGACGATGCAGTAAATCGTGGGTCCGAATGAACTGAGCCCGGCGCCAAAGCTTGCTTTCTGGCATCTTTTGAGCAGGTCTTTTACAGCCTGGTTTTGACGCTCAAGTTCGATTTTTTTAAACCCGATATTCTGGATTTCATTCACACTTTCGCCAAAGGATGTTATGTCTTGTTCCACAACAGATGGAAGCATCTTCATAAGTATAAGATGGCTGAGAATCTGCACATCCGCAGTTGGAATCGGGCAATGACGCTTGAATATGTCCACTTCTCTTTGCCCTGAAACCTCCTCCCCCCGCGGTGTTACAAGTGCAATCTTCCAGTCCGGGAAAGCATGTCTCGCCAGAACCGGTGCAGGTTTTGCCGTTGATTTTGAGGAGGGTAGAAACTCGCTCTTCTCCTTAGTCGAATGTCCACCGTCAAGTATGAACCCGCCAGATTCAAAGGCTGCCACACCGATTCCAGATGTCCCGCCGCGACCAAGCGCTCCAGCTATCTCCCTCGCAGACACGTCGATTTTATAGAGTTTTGACAGCGCATATGCCACGCCGAGTGTGAGCTGAGTCCCCAGGCCAAGGCCGATATGATGTTGATAGGCTGTGTCTATTGTAATCTCCGCCCCGCCTTCAATGGCATAGGTTTTCATGAATTTAAGTGCTGCTTCAAGCGCCCGCTCCCTATGCTGTCCCTTCACAAACAACTCGTCGCTTTTCCTCGCGGAAATCTCGATTCCCGGCTCCTCCAGCGCAAGCCCGATTCCGCCGTCAACACGTCCGATCTCCGCGTTGAGATCAATAAGCCCTATGTGAACCCGCGAGGGTGTCCGTATCTTTATCTCTTCATTTCGCCATTTCATAGGGGAAGACCTCTAAAATGTTTATCAGCGGCTGCTTGTTGTGGATTATATTATAGTTTCTCTTTAAAACTATTGAACCCGCCGGCTTGGAAAATATCTCTGCAAACCGGGCTTTCGCAGTCTGCCAGTCGTATCCGAGGATCTCCCGTCTCGACTCGATTCGGTGGGCTTCCATTATCCTGCCGATCGGGATGTCACGTTTCATAATATCCTCTTTAAACTCTGGGTTGAGCCGTGAGAGCGGCGCGACAGATGTAGCGTGGACAAGCACCCGCTCTCCTGCGACGAGGCGCACGATGCGACGGTTCACAGTTTCTCCCTCTGAAATTTCAAGAACCCTTGCAGTCTCGCTATCTGCGTCAAGGATTTTTTGACTCTCAGTCTGCACACTCACAGGTCCAAAAAGAGCTTCAAGAAGCACTGTCATCGACCCGGTGTTTGCAAGAAGCATCGTCTGAACCGGTGATAGTTCAAGCTCATCTTTCAGCTCGGATAGCGTTTTCATAATCCTAATATAGTGTAAATGCACATTGTTCCTATTTATCAAATTACCTGAAATATAACTCCGATTATAATAAAGATGAATCCAATAGTACCCAAAAGTCTATCATATTCTGCAAATGGGTCTTTTCCAATTCCTGTCAATTTAGTTATAAATTTGGTTCTTTTTTGAGACCTACGAGGATTAAAAATTTTATTGGTAACAAGATAAAATGCACCTATCAACCCAATTATAACTCCCAACTTATTATACACCATCACTTATTTGTGGTTGATTTGAGTTATTTAGTTTTTTGTTTCAACAACGGCTCACAATTTCAAAGTGGAGGGTTATGAAAGGTTTAAATGGGAGGTGATTTCAGATTTGTTGTAACAGTTTAAGGTGTGAACATGATGAATCGAGCTGAAGTTCTGACAGAGGCGCTGCCCTATATCAAGGCGTTTCACGGATCCTATGTTGTTATTAAATATGGCGGGCATGCCATGCTCAACGAGGAGCTGATGGATACGACTATCCGTGATTCGATACTCCTCAAATATGTGGGGATGAAGCCGATTATTGTGCACGGCGGCGGGCCGGAGATAACGGCTGCTATGGAGAAGTTCGGGAAAAAGGCCGAGTTCATCGAAGGGCTTAGAATCACCGACGCAGAGACATTGGATATCACAAAGATGGTTCTCGTGGGAAAGATCAATACCGACATTGTTTCGCGTATCAACAAGTTCGGGGGCAAGGGAATCGGATTGTCAGGTAAAGACGGCAGATTCATCATGGCAAAGAAGAAGGCTTCCCACAAGGTTACACGAGGAGGCGTGGAACATGAGGTGGACCTGGGCTTTGTGGGCGAGGTGGAGCGCATCAATCCTGAGGTGCTTGAAATCCTGACTGAAAGAGATTATATTCCTGTGATCTCGCCTATCGGGATGACTGATGACGGCCAGGGATTCAACATAAACTCTGACACGGTGGCAGGGGATATTGCAGCTACAATTGGCGCTAAAAAGCTGATTGTGCTGACCGATGTTGACGGTGTTCTCAGAGATGTGGGTGACAAGGACAGCCTGATTAAACGCCTTATTCCAGAGGAAGTTTCTGATCTGAAGAGGCAGGGTGTGATCGCGGGGTCGATGATTCCCAAGGTAGATGCATGCGTGGCCGCTGTAAAGGGAGGCGTTGAAAAGACACACATAATAAATGGAAGCGTCACCCACTCAATACTCCTGGAACTCTTCACAGACGAAGGAATCGGGACCATGATCTGGAAAGGGTAAAATCACGGCTACATAAAACAAACATTAAATAGTCCAAGTATCTATTTTAGTGGGGTGATTGTATGGAAAAATTTGTAGATGATGATGAAAGATATTTGGACTGGATTGAAAAAAATCCTAGCGGTTTTGTGGTTAATTCTCTCAGAAACCCGTTAACTGGATATTTAATGTTGCATCATGCAGACTGTTGGACGATTAGTACACCTACACGGAGCAATTGGACGATACATCAGTACATTAAATTCTGTGCACCTGATAAAACAGAACTTGAAAATTGGGCTCAGAATGAAGTTAGGAGAGATCTAAAGTATTGTGGGATTTGTAATAAATGACCTTAGAAAAACGTTAAGATCTGCATGATAAAACCGTAATCTGAGTGATGAATGTGACTAATCTGGAGAAACTCGCTAGACTGATAAAAGATAAAGAACGTATTAAGAAGGAAATCGCTAGTATAATCGGTAGACAGGCTCAATTAGGGCATGTTGGAGAGTACGTTGCCGCACACATCTTCAATGTTAAACTCGAAGAGTCAGCCTCTCATAAAGGCAGCGATGGTGTTTTTAAAGAAGGTCCGCTAAAAAATCAATCTGTTAATATCAAGTGGTATACAAAAAGGGAGGGCTTATTAGACATCAACCCAAATGGTATTCCAGACTATTATCTTGTGCTCACCGGACCGAGAACAGTTGCTCCATCGTCTAGAGGGACAACTCGTCCTTGGGTTATTGAATCAGTGTTCCTCTTCGATGCAAAAGAACTCATTAAAGTGTTAGAGGAACGGGGTGTAAAGATTGGCATCGCGGCCAGTGTAAAGCTGGGTTTTTGGGATGATGCGGAGATATATCCAAAACAAAGAGATAACACATTGGAACTTTCCGATGAACAGCGCCGACTACTTTCTCTCTTCCAATAATCTTTAAACTCTTCTTCTCAGGATAAGATTCTCCACACTTCAACAAAGAACACAACCCACAAGTACCTATTAATTTTCCCCGAAAAATTTTAGGTTCTACGTTTTTTTGTTTTCAAGAGATATTTTAGTTTGAGTAACTTATTTATACAAGTGTATACAATTTGTATTCAACATGGAATCCATATTCGGCTCCAAATCAAGAGTGAAACTACTCACCCTGTTCCTCCTAAACCCAGGAAGAAAGTATTATGTAAGAGAAATAGAGCGGCTCACCAGAGAAAACATCAACTCCATCAGACGAGAGCTTAAAAATCTTGAAGCCATCAACCTCCTCAAAAGCCAAAGAAGCGGGAACCAGAAATATTACACCGTCAACCAGGAGATGAGCATCTATCCAGAGCTAAAAAATATCTTCCTCAAGACACAGGGAGCCGCAAAGATACTTCAGAAAAAAATCTCAAGCCTAAAGGGAATAAACACAGCCTTCATATACGGCTCATACGCAAAGGGAGAAGCCGGCCCTGACAGCGACATAGACATAATAATAATCGGCAACGTGAATGAAGATGACCTGATTATGAGAATAAGAAACGTGGAAAAAGAGCTCAACAGAGAAATCAACTATGTCCTATTCACCCCCGAAGAATATGAGACAAGAAAAAAGAAAAAAGACCCCTTTATAAAAAACGTGCTCAATGATGAAAGGATAATACTCCTAGGTGAAGAGCCATGAGTATAAAAGACCTAGAAAAAGAAGGGTTGATAAGAAGGCTGCCAATAGACAAAATAAAAGTAAAAGACAGCTTTAGACTGGCAGAGAGAGATATTAAAACCTCCAGAGGACTGATAAAAGAGGATCCTGACTGGGCCTTTTCCATAGCCTATAACGCCATTCTCCAAGCCGGAAGAGCCCTCATGTTCTCACATGGATATAGACCGGTCGGCAAAGCACAGCATGTTTCAGTCATAAGATTCGTCGAGACATCTCTAAGCCATGAAGTTTCAAAAGCTGTCACAACCTTCGATATGATGAGACGCAAACGACATAGGGCAGTCTATGACACAGCGGGATCAATCTCCACCTTAGAGGCCAAAAACGCCATAACCAGAGCCGAAGAACTCCTGGAGAAGATAAGAACCAAGTTAAAAGAAAATGGATTTTTAGAAAAATAATAAGTCAATCACCTCCCTCGAAATCTTTAAGAAAGCCCGGTGGGACTTTGAAAAGGGTTTAAAAATGAAAATATCCCAGATAATTGATAAGATTGATGAAAATCAATTGTATGTTCCTGCATTTCAGCGAGAATTTGTTTGGAAACGAAATGATGTTAAAAATCTTTTTTCATCTTTGATTAAAGAGTACCCTGTAGGCACAATTCTCTCATGGGAAACAAATAGCCCTCCTGAATTAAAAGGAGATACAAAATATAATGAAATGCAGGGTGCAGTAAAATTAATTCTCGATGGACAGCAGAGGATAACGGACCTCTATATGATTTTAAAAGGACAAGTCCCACCATACTATTCAGAGAGTGAAATAAAGTATGACCCCCGGAACCTATATGTAAATGTTGAAACTCTTGAGTTAGAATACTTCAAGAAACTCAAAATGCAAAATAATCCCCTTTGGATTAAATTAACTGATATTTTTCAAAAGAGAGTTGGATTCATAGATATTGTTAAAACGCTTAAAGAATCACAGGAAGTGTCTGATAAGAAACAATATTTAATTGCCGATAATCTTAAAAAAATCGAAGCTATTCCTTCTAGGGATTTTCTTGAACAATCCATTCCAATAAAAGCCTCGGTTAGGGAGGCTATTGACATTTTTTACATTGTCAATACAGGTGGGGTCAACTTAACTGAAGCTGAACTTGCGCTGGCTCAAATATCAGGTTATTGGCCTCAGGCAAGAGCACTACTCAAAGATAAGCTCGTAACGTTGGCAGAGGAGGGGTTTGTCTTTAATTTGGACTTTTTAGTTTATGTTTTACTCGGTGTTCTACATAACATGGGTTCTGACATGCGGAAATTGCATTCTGAGGATAATAAAGACAACATCATTGAAGCTTGGAAGAAGTTGGATGAAAAAGTTCTTGATTATGTCTTCAACATGATGAGAACTCAGGCTTACGTGGACCACACAAAAGAGATTAACTCCGTATATGCTCTCATCCCTATAATCGTTTATGCCTACAATAAAGACAATAAATTGAGTCATGAAGAAATAAAGAAAGCAACAAAGTGGTTCTATTATTCACAGATAAGACAACGTTACACTGGTCAACTACCTCAAAAATTGGATAAAGACATAGGCATTGTCGTTTCGTCAGAAAGTCCTTTTGATTCCCTTTTGAGCATCATAAAGGCCGAAAGGCCATTAGAGATTACATCAGATGAATTTGACGGCGTGGGTGTTCTCCATCCTCTTTTTAGTTTAATGAGGTGGTATTTTAAGAGTAAAGGGGCTATTTGCTTGAGTACTGGTTTGAGTATCAGAAAGAATATGGGCAAAAGATATGTGCTCGAATGGGACCATATTTTTCCATACGGTTTGCTTAAAGAGAGGGGTTACGACATAAATAACCGTTTCAAATACGCAAGAGCACAGGAGATAACAAATCGAGCTATATTGACCCAAACTGCCAATCGAAGCAAGGCAGCCATGCAGCCAGATGTCTATTTAAAACAAGTGAAAGAACAATTTCCAAGTTCTCTTAAATTACAAAGCATTCCTGAAGATGAGATGCTATGGAAATTGGATAAATTTGAAGCCTTTTTAGAAGAACGCAGAAAGATACTTGCGAGTGAACTTAATGAGTTTTTGAATAATATCACAGAGAGTATAGAAACAGAGGTCCGCTTAAGTGTGGAGGAACTGATTGAATTAGGAGAAAATCATTCGCTTGAATTAAAATCTTCTTTACGCTGGGATTATGAGGAATCAGGAGTAAATAAATCATTAGAAAAAGTAATAATGAAAACAATATCTGCTTTTAACAACTCTGATGGAGGACGCTTAATAATAGGTATCAATGATGCTGGGGAAATACTCGGATTACAGAATGACTACGATTCACTAAACGGTGATAAAGATAAGTTTGAACAGCATCTCCTTAATTTGATTGGGAACTTATTTAGTCAAGAATTTGCATCCAGAAAAATCTCCTTAACATTCCCAACTGTTCAAGATAATGAGATATGTATGGTAGAAGTTGAAGCAGGAGATAGACCCATTTTTACAAAAGTCAAGGACAAAAATGGACAGACTGTCGAGAAATTCTATATTCGAAGAGGCAACGCTTCTGTAGAAATCCCTGAATACAGCAATGTTATTTCTTACATAAAAGGTAGATTTGACCAGAACACAATCGGATAATCATAAATGCACTCCACTTTTACCTGTATCTCACAAGTCTGTGAGAGATCAAAAAGCTTTAACTCATATTTTTGTACGGTCATATCAGGTGTGTTAACTCTCACTGATCTTTCAGTTTAGACATGCTTATCCTGTATCCTTCTTCTTCAGTTAGGTATTTCTGTATCTTTTCTTTGAGTTTTGGGTCAAAGTCATCTTTTTGAATGGCTTTTAACAATGCGCTCGTGTTCAGATCGCTTACATCCATCCATTTTCCAGAGTCCATTATGAGCTTGTCCAGGCGCTGTCTCTCATCATCACTTTTAGAGGGCAGCTTCTTTTTCACATAACCTGTTATCTTCAACTTTTTATCGCTGCCCCGGATGATATCCACATCATTTCGCTCAGAATAAGCAAGCAAAGCCTCTTCAAGCCTTTTAAGCTCGCCTTCAAATCTATCGATAAAATCTCTTTTCTCCTGGCGCAGCTCTGCATATCGGTTGACCAGTTTCACACCCGGCTCCTTCATAAACTCGTTAATCGGCAACGGCTTCGTCTTAACAATGTGCGCCCGGCTGGGGCAGAGCACTTGAAAACCGCACCAACCGCATAGACCGCTCTCCCGGGGCGGGAAATCATCCTCAGCCACTGCTTTTTCAACAATTTCAATCTGAGAGATGATGTCTGTTTTAAGCCTTTCAATCTCCAGGGGCGTGCGCTTAGACCTTATCTCCTTGTCATGAACCAGGTAATGCCAGATAAGATCCACGCTTTCTGCATCCCCCCACATCTCCTCAACACCTATCTGGTAGAGAGCCAGCTGCCTGTCCACATCAAACTTCGCCTGCCTAGGAAGATACTTGGCGGTTTTATAATCATGTATCTCATAATGCCCATTCTGCTTGTGCGAAAGCCTATCAATATACCCTCGTAGTTTGTATCCCCTGAATTCCATTGTGACAAGCTGCTCCAAGGCCAAGGTCTTGCTTTCATCAAATGGATGATACCGCTTGTAGTAATCCGACAAGCACCTAAGCCCAGTTGCTTTGTAATGCTCCTCAGTATACTCTTTTCGCACAATCACGATGTTGTCGTGCCAGTTTTCCGCCCACAACTCCTCAAAGAAGGAGAGTACGTCTTCAACTGGATCAAGCTTGGAGTGCATAACGTCCTGATAGACTTTTTCAAGGGTATCGTGCACCCTTGAGCCGAGAAATGCCTCTATCCCCTCCTCTTCTTCAAGCTCAACCTCCTCGATGTAACTTAGCTTATACTGTAGCGGGCAGTTTTCATAAGTGGATAGACGAGAATGAGAATAAACTGGCATGCTCAGTATTAGAAAGCCGATGATATTTAATTTTATTTAACTTCTTCCCAGTATCAGACCCCCCAAGACAGCTTGAACTCTCCAGTTAACTTTATAATTCCTGCTTAATTATCTTAGGTCATGGGTGTGCAGCTCACAGGCCTTCTGGAGCCTAAGAAAATCGATTTCAAAACGCTTTCTGGAAAGCGGATTGCGGTAGATGCCTATAACGCGCTCTACCAATTCCTATCAATCATCAGGCAGCCCACAGGCGAGCCGCTTATGGATCGGCGCGGAAATGTTACAAGCCATCTTTCAGGCCTGCTCTATCGGAATGCGAATCTTTTGGAGCATGGTATTCTTCCTGCCTATGTGTTTGATGGTAAGCCGCCGTCATTCAAAAAATCGGTTGTTGAAGGCAGAATCGAAGTCAGGAAAAAATCCGAGGAGAAGTGGAAAGAGGCGCTCGCACGGGGGGATATGGAAGAGGCTAGAGTCTATGCACAGGGTGCGTCAAAGATAACAGGATCTATGCTTGAAGACGCGAAAAAGCTCCTGGGGCTCATGGGCATACCCGTTGTTCAAGCACCATCTGAAGGCGAGGCGCAGGCTGCGCATATGACCCTTGAAAACTCGGTTTGGGCAACGGCTTCGCAGGATTATGACTCGCTTCTATTCGGCGCGCCGCGGCTTGTGCGTAACATTACGATCACAGGCAAGAGAAAGCTTCCGCGAAAAAACATCTATGTCACAATCGCGCCTGAACTACTTGACACAACCATGCTCACAAGTCTTAATCTCACTCGAAAACAGCTGGTAGACCTTTCCATTCTCGTGGGCACAGATTACAATCCTAAGGGTGTTTCTGGATTGGGTCCGAAAAAAGCCTATAAATTGATCATTGAGAAAGGCGGAATAGCGCAGGCGATCAAAGAGGGGGTGCTTGAATCCTTTGACTACGAAGGCATTGAGCGTTTCTTTTTGGAGCCGCCTGTCACCGACGACTACAAATTGGATTGGCACTTGCCAGATGAAGCGGGGACGGTTGACTTTCTCTGCGGCGAGCGGGACTTCTCGCCTGAACGTGTGAAAAACGCGCTTGAACGGGTTAAATCTGGTATCGAGAAAGGCAGGTCTCAGTTCAGCCTTGACACATGGTTTTGAACCTTCTTTGTTTAACAAATTTAAACTTGCTTTTAGAAGAGGGGGAAAGGATTAAAAGAGGACCTCCCTCGCTTCTATAATCTGAGGTGAAATTGGCTGTGAAAACAACTGTTGTAATACCTACTTATTGGATGCGTGAGAGCGCTGTCGGCTGGATGGAGGGTGACGCTGTGTATGATCATCCAACAGCTCTTGACACACAGGGGACTATCGGCCGGGCGATTGAAAGCATGAAAGTTCTGAATAATCGGGATTTTCAGCTCGTTGTTATCGCCTGCCCCACGGCAGATGATATTGCACTGTTGGTTGAAAAAAAGGTTGAAAAAATAGTACATGATTCAGCTTCAAAGGCGGGTGTGGATGCAGAGGTATTCGGACCTTCAAAACTTGCAGAGGTTCACAGGCTTCTCAACAAGGCGGGAGCCGGCGAATATACGGACTTGCTCAAGCTAAAGGGATATTCAACTGTGCGTAACCTATGTCTCTACACCGCGCACCTGCTGGGATCAGACGTTGCAGTGTTAATCGATGACGATGAGGTCTTTGAAGACCCGGATTTTATGTCAAAGGCAGTGGAGTTTATAGGCAAAAAAATTGATGGAGAATATGCGCACGGCGTGGCAGGATACTATCTTCAGCCAAGCGGCGGATACAAGGTTGAAAAAAAGCTCTCGGAGTGGATGAAACAATGGGGTCAGATCCCAAGTATGAACGAAGCCTTTGAATCACTCATCCCAAATCCGCCGAGGCTTAAAAAAACACCCCTGGTCTTCGGCGGAAACATGGTAATACACAGGCAGCTTTTCACAAAAGTTCCCTTCGACCCGAATGTACGCCGCGGAGAAGACATCGACTACCTGATAAACGCGCGAATGTATGGCTACACATTTTACCTTGACCGCGAGCTATCCATAAAACACCTTGCGCCGCCTAAATCCCATCCTGATTGGATGCAGCTTCGAGAGGACATATATCGCTTCACATATGAACGCTCGAAACTAAGGTCGCAGAGACCTGCCCCTGGGATGACTCTGCTTCAGGCTGAAGACTTTGACCCCTACCCTGGCAGGTTTCTCGGAGACGAGCTTGAAGACCGTGTTGAAGCTGCCTGCGTGCTACTCTCAGAAGAATATCGCAGAAACCGGGATCAAGCGGGGTGGAGTGAATCACTGAAAAACCTGGAGATAACCACGGATCCAGCGTTTCCCGGATTCAACCCATTTGAAGCAGTCATCAGTCTTCAGAAGCGATGGAAAAGTCTTATGACACTCACCGAAACAGATGCGTGGCGTACAGGTATTTTCAACCAGTTAAGATGACCCCTCCCATGCTGTGACATGCCCAAATATTTATGTAACCGCCGGGCTATGTAAAAGTGATAAACATGGATACTGAGAGAACTGAGAGGCTTTGGCAGGCGGTGATGAACGTCGCTGTAGCCATGAAAAAAGAGGGCATTGAAACAGGGGATGCTCCTGCGCGGCTGCGCGATGCCAAGGTGCTTTTAAACCACTGCATATATGATGAGCACGCCCACGGTGAGGAGCTTTTGGCGGCTGAGCTGGCGGTTGAAGCGGTGCAGGGACAGGTTATATCCCTTCTCAGAGAAATAGGGCGGGAAGGTGATTTCAGCTTTGATCTGCCTGAAAAAATGGCGGGTCGATCAGAAGACTCGGCGTCCGGGCGTCCGAAGAAAATTTCTCCTAACAGACCCTGGGCGAGGATACGCGTTCCTGCGGACATGAGTCTGGAGGCAATCGAGAATATAGAGGGGGTTGAAATCGTTGAAAGAGAAGGTGAAACCATCACGATTGCAGGGGGCAAAACAGAGATTCAACAGGCGCTGAAGGAGATTTCTAAGGTCTATTTGAAATGAAGATATTCGATGCAAACACGCATATTGAAAAAAATCCTCTTTCTATCCGGCTCAAGGAGCTTAATTCCTGGCATGAAGAAACAGATGAAGGGTCGATAACACACTATGCAACGGTTCAAGACATTCTCTCTGGGATGAAAAGGCATGATATCACACGTTCCCTTGTGATGCCAAACTCGGTTACACCTGACAAAGATGATGCCAAGCGGGAGAGCGAGATAGTCGCCCGAGAGATATCAGGATACACCGGGCTTGTGGGCGCGGGCACAGTTCACCCTTATTCTAAATCTGCGGTTTATGATCTTGAATCTATCGTTTTAGAAAACCGTTTGCAAGCGCTTATGCTATCTCCGGACCGGCAGGGTTTTGAACTAAACGACGAGGCGCTTTGGATGCTTCTCGAACGGGTGGAGGAGATGAAGATACCTGTGATCCTGCACACCCAATGGTCAAAGGATGCCTCGGAATACTTCAATCTGAAGGATCTATTCGATGTGGGCTCAAGCTTTCACATAAACTTTATCCTCACACACATGGGTGCTGGCGCAGATATTTCAGCGCTTTCTGATCTAGCTGAGCTGAATAACATCTACATGGAAACATCTCACATCAAGCCTAAAGACCTTCTCCACGCGATCTCTCTTTTCGGCGCGCGCCGGCTAGTCTTCGGATCAGACTTCTCATACAACATCTACCCGAAATACGAGCTTGAAAAAATCCTTGCACTGGAGATTGAGAAAAAAGACATTGAACGGATTATGGGCAAGAACATGGAAAGGCTCTTGAAATAGGTAGATGTATTTCTCTATGATACATCTATTCAAACAGTCAATGCCATTTCATGCTGACAACGAGTCTATTACTTCTCCGCAAGAGGAATGAACCGCCAGATAATTAGGTCCAAAGAAGTTTTCATCTGAATAACTGTACT
>BDTI01000053.1 GCA_002923215.1 archaeon BMS3Abin16
TGTGATTAACAAGGTTGATCTTGCGCCGCCTGAGCTTTTGGAAAAGGTGAGGAGTGAGTATCCCGACGCGGTTTTTATCTCGGCTGGTCGCGGCGCGAATCTCGACGATCTTAAGGAGCGGATTTTTCGGGGTCTTGATTTCATCCACATTTATATGAAGCCTCAGGGTGAGGAGGCGGATTTGGAGGAGCCCTTGATAATTAAGAAGGGGGCTGTTGTAGGGGATGTTTGTGAGAAGCTGCATCGTGATTTTCGCAGGCGTTTTCGATTCGCGCGGGTCTGGGGGGATTCAGCCCGTTTTGCAGGTCAGCGCGTGGGACTTGAACACATGCTTGCCGACGGCGATATTCTGAGCCTTGTCCTTGAAAAAGGATGATGCAGCGTTTGATTTACAAATTATCAGGCGGCGCATGTGAAGATATCTCGGATTTGGCGATGGACGAGGAAATCCAGAGAATGAGGCTTGAAGGGACTGTGGACACCTGCCCTGTCTGCGGCTACACCGACGGGCCCCATATCATTTTTAAGGACAGTGCGAAAATGATAATCCTCATCTGCCCCCAGTGCCACAGTCGTTTTGATCCTGATTGGAATTTAAAATAGCCTGGGCCGATTGAGTTTTTTTCGGGAAACATTTTTAAAACCCTCCTCTCTTCTTAAGGGCTATGGCTTCGATAAGCTGTGTTGTGATCGGTGACTCTGATTTTCCCAAGGTTTTGGGTAAGCTTGGAAGCCACACTGATATTGCGCTTTTTAACCGCAGAGACGGCGACTTTATCTTTTCATTCATCTCACCGGTCACCTTTCCTGAAAAGCTGCAATCACTCCTTCATGGCGTGCGTCTTTCCAGCGTGGCGATTCTATTTGCAAAAGCGGTGACACCGGAGCTGGGCGAGGCGATCGTGGCCCTTGATGAGTATAAGATCGAGAAGGGTATGATCGTTTTAGACGGCCTCATTAAAGAGCAGATCGAGCCTTTAACCAGGGGCACGGTGCTTGAGGGATACAGCTACTCTGAGAAAGCCTATGCGCCGGTTATCGCGGCTTTGAAGGAGATGAGCTTTGAGCCGGTGCAGGGGTCTTTGCGCCTGCCCTTGGACCACTTTTTTCTTACGAAAACTATCGGCACAGTCGGCGTGGGCCGTGTTGAGCGTGGAGCAGCCGTGCTTCACAGCAACCTGACCATGCTTCCCACAGGCAAAACTGTGCAGGTGAAATCGCTTCAGAAACAGGATGAAAATGTAAAAGAAGCGGGTTATGGCGTGCGGGTGGGTGTAGCACTCAAAGGTGTTTCAGCAGACGAGATTAAGAGAGGCTATATTCTAACAGATCGGCCGGAGGATTTTATTGTAAGCGCGTCGCTTCAGGGTGAGTTCAGGGTGAACTCCTTTTTCAGCCCAGGCCTTGAACCGGATCAGAAAGTGCAGGTAACAGTGGGGCTGCAGACTGAAACAGCGACCATCACGGAAATTGAAGGTGCCTCCCGTCTCAGACCAGGTGAAACAGCCTCGATAGCCGTAGTTTTTGACGATGCGAGGGAGCTTGTCTACGAAGTGGGGGAGAGATTTATAGTCAGCAGGCCGGAGCTTAGTGGCCTTCGAATCGTTGGCAGCGGAACAGCCCTGGGATAAAAAGACCTTTGCTCTTTTTTGCAAAAACTATTTCTTCTCACGCGGGCACTTTATGACACATGGACTCCTTGGTCTATTTCGCATCCGCCCGTGTGCCAGGGTATCAGACGTGGTGGCTTCCAAGGGAGAGTATGCTTCGTAAGATGAAGCGCGTCTTTTACGCATGCAAGCTTGACAAGCTCTGCCACGGGGAGGTGGCGCTTAAGATTCATATGGGCGAGCCTGGTGACACCCATTATATCAGGCCTGCCTTTGCTGGGGCTCTTGCCGGGCTTATCAAAAAAGAAGGCGGCAGCCCCACGGTTATCGAAACATCAGGCATGGGCTGGATTGCCGGGCGAACCTCGGAGGCGCGTCATCTCGACGCGGCCCGGCGAAACGGTTTTACAGAGGAGACGATTGGCGCAGGTATCAGGATGATCGACGGCGAGCTTGGTCTTGACACAATCCCAGGGTCGGTTGTGGCCAGAGGCATGTTAGACTTTGACTCTATGATTGTTCTCTCTCATGTGACAGGGCATATTCAGGCGGGCTTTGGCGGAGCAGTTAAAAATGTGGGTCTGGGCTGCGTGGCTAAACCAGGGAAATACAGGGTTCATCACCCGCTGCCCCCGGAGATTGATCTTGAGAAATGCACGAGCTGTGATGAATGCATAAAGATCTGCCCCTCTGATGCCATTAAAGATTATACCGTTACCGAGGAGTGCAGTTTGTGCAGCCTCTGTCTGGATGTTTGCGAGCTCAGTGCCATCTCAGCGGCATTCCGAGGAAAGACCGGCCTTACAGAGATGATTGCTGATAACGCCGCAGAGGTCTTAAGTTGTATCGATTCCGTGGGTTTTATCAATCTGGCAATCGATGTCCTGCCCCACTGCGACTGCCATCCATTCTCAGACGTGTCTTTAGTCCCGGATATTGGGGTGCTTGCCTCCCGTGACCCATTGGCATTGGATAGAGCGAGCATCGATCTTGTGAACAGTTCACCGGGCTCACCGGCAAGCAGCGCAGAGGACCATAACGCCACGGGGGCGGGGATTGACAAGTTCAACGCTGTAAACCCTAAAACATCGTGGAGGGCTCAGCTCAAGCGGGCGGAAGCGCTCGGCATGGGAAATCAAAGATACACGCTTGAAAATGTGAGATAAATCCATTTGTTTAGTAGAACCTGCCGCCCATGCTCCCAAGCCGGCCCACCATCATGGAGACGAGATATACAAATATCAGCAGGATAATTAGGATAACTGCGAGTAAGATTATCTTGGTTCTCTGCTGCGGATTGGATCCATCCGGATCATGTGTGGACAGGTCTCTTAGCTCTTTTTCAGTCAAGGGTTGTATAAATATTGGGCTTCCGCAGACCTGGCAGTAGCGCTCACCCCCGTCAAGCTCGCTTCCGCAATCAACACATAGTGACATGTTCTTTCAACACTTTGTTTCTCTTTTCAAAGACAAATATCTTCCGATAAATAGGCGGCACTGCCTACTTACCGATGAGATAATGCGCTTTTGCATCGGTTATCTCAACACGATGCATCTCGCCGAGCATGCCAAACTCTAAAACAACCTGTTTATATCCATCGGTTCGCGCGAGAAAAGTCCCGTTTTTTCCCTTTTCAGTTACGAGCACATCCACTTTTTGCCCCAGAAATTTTTCGTTGTTCTCAAGCAGTATCCTTTTCTTAAGCTCTGACATCCGCCGGGACCGCTCCTTTTTCACCCTGTCAGTAAGGTCTTTTAACTCAGCGGCATCAGTCATCGGCCTGGGAGAAAAACGGGTGATATTAAGTACGCCGGGCCTCAGTGCTTCAACGGTGGCGAGGGTTTTTTCAAAGGCTGCCTCGTCCTCAGTGGGATAGCCGATTATCACGTCTGTCGCAAGGGTTAGCCCGGCAAAAGTCTTTCGAAAACCCGCGACAATAGACATAAAATCCTCAACCCTGTAACCCCGTTTCATATGCACAAGAACACTATTGTCACCACTCTGAAGCGGCAGGTGCAGGAATTTATAGACATGTTCACATTTAAATGCCTGAATGAGATCTCCCAGAATCGGCGCTACATAGGTGGGGTTCATCATGCCAACACGGACTTTGAAATCACCCTTTACAGTGCAGACCTGCCTTAAAAGCTCTGGAAGCCGCGGACCGGTGTCCATTCCATAGATGCCTGTGTCCTGGGCTGTAAGCTGGACCTCTCGTGTCCCGCTAATTACGGCTCGCTGCACTGCTGCTGTTATCGAATCCATGCTGAAACTTCGGAGCCTGCCACGGGCGAAGCGCGTCCCGCAGTATGAGCACGAGCCGAGACATCCCTCTGCAATCGGAATAGCCCTGATCAACTGCCCATTCCCCGCGCTCAACACTGCCTTGTCAACATGCTGCGATGAAACCGCTGTGAAACCGCCGGCTGCCGCTCCCTCCACGGCCCTGGCTATGAGGTTGATTGAATCAGGCGAAACAATGGAATCAGGCTTAAAAGTTGTCAGCGCACCGGGGTCGATACGCGGTAGACATCCTGCTAAAACCACCTTCTTCCCCTCTGCTCTCGCCGACTCAGCAGCCTTCAAAACCTTACGCTCTGTGCGATCAATCACGGCGCATGAATTGATAACAACAACATCAGAGTCACTCCGGCTGCTAACAAGATTGTGGCCCCCCTCTAAAAGCGATTTCATGATCTCTGTGTCAGCCTGGTTGCTTGTGCAGCCAAAGGTTTCGAAATAGACCTTCATTGAAGAGCATGTTTCATGCTTCTGTACTTCAGTCTTTCGATTAAAATGACAAAGAGAGCTGATGCCGCGATAAGCCAGAACCCGATCTGCCCCTCATTGATTGGTATCTCCCCCTCTGGCTGCGGCGGGTGGTCTGGAATTTTGATTTCATCCTGTGCCCGGGCCACAGGCTCAACGGGCTCCACGTTTACCTGCGGGTCAGGGAGTGTAATTTCATCTTTTGAAGTCAATAAATCAGGCGAACGTAGTTTGTCTTCACGTGCATTCTTAAGCTCGTCTTTGTTGTTTTCAGGGATAGTGTTTGCCGCAGTCTCAACCACTGGCAGCGGCGCCGGAGCAACTTCAACCAAGGGAGCAGGTAAAAGCTCAGGAATGGTAGCAGGCGCGGGCTCAGAAACCGCCGGATCCACAAGGACAGGAGGAATGTTTATCGCCATTTCATAAATCGTGTAGAACCCGTCTTTATCAGTTGAAAATGCGATTTCACCCTGGCCGCTAATAGCCGGATTCACCTCCCACGAGTCGGTTACACCCGCGTAGATAAGCTCTTTCTCACCACCCTCGACTGTGATGCTCCAGAGGTCATAGCCAACATTTCTCGTAAGATAGAGTATCCTCCCGTCCACAGCCCAGGAAATACCCCTGTGATAGACACCTGAAGCAATCTTTTCAAGGCCCGTGCCGTCGCGGTTAATCGTCATAAGCTCGTCGCCGCGAACAAAGGCGAGCCTCTCTGCGTCAGGGCTCCAAGTGGGTGAATAAAGCTCGTCTTCAAGATAGGTGAGCCTGCGCTCCACACCGCCCTGGAGTAGGTAGATGTCAAGTGTAGGATGTCTGCCAGAGACAAAGGCCACTTCACCGCCAGCTCCAACTGCTGGATCGGTTTTCCATGTGCCGCTTGATGTGAGCTGAGAAGTTTTAAGTGTGTCAAGTCTGATTTGCCATAGCTCTCGGCTCCCACTACGGTCTGAGATAAAAATAATCTTTTCTGATCTAGGTGTAAATACAGGCTGGCCGTCCCAGTATATGTCGGATGTGAG
This sequence comes from archaeon BMS3Abin16, assembly GCA_002923215.1. GTDB lineage: Archaea > Hydrothermarchaeota > Hydrothermarchaeia > Hydrothermarchaeales > SZUA-236 > SZUA-236. The sequence goes on from BDTI01000053.1 coordinate 5,403, forward strand.
CTGCCTGATGCCCCCTGCCTCATCAACTGTGTAGATGTCACGTACTCCTCCCTTGATTGCCGCATATGTGATAAGCCCGCCGCTTGCGCTGTATGACGGCTCAAATCCAACTGTTACAGGAGTCGGCTCAGCATTTACAGGTGTCAAAGACAGGGCTATCAGCAGGAGGAGCAGAGCTAAAATCCTCATAGATATTATTCACCGCGCAGACGATATATAGCTTATGGTTACAGAATTGGACCCAGCAACTTTATTAATTCGCCATTGAATTCCAAGCTATGAAACTTATTTCGGCTGAGTCAATCCATCGGCCTGAGGTCCAGCGTTGGCACCGGCGAATAATTGAGCGATACACCCCGCCTCCAGGGATTGGTCTGAGTGTTCTGCTACCGTGTTCGGCGAGAAAACCCTATTCAAAGTCCAAGAGTCACATGGCTTTTCAAGGCGCGATTCGCGCGGGCGCCGGGCAGAAAAGGTCTCTGCTACATGAGGCAATTATCACATCTCCCCTTGGTCTTGTCCCCCGTGAGCTTGAGGAAGTTTATCCGGTGGCGCATTATGACGTGCCGGTAACAGGTGTTTGGAGCTGTGAAGAGGCAGGTTTTTCCATCGCCTTGCTAAAAGATTATCTTGGTAAGACAGGCGCGCCGGCTGTTGCAATTGCCGAATCCGACGCATACCGAGATATTTTTATCGCCTGCGGAGTTGAAAGTGTCGCCAGTGACCTTGCGGGTTTGAAAGAGCTTGTTGAAGCAGGACTAGCCGGCGTAGAAGGCCGGGGAAAATTGTCAAATAAGATGATAAAAGCAAGGGCTGTGTGCGACTTTCAGTTCGGACAGGGCGTGGGCAAGAGTATTGTGCGGGACGGGACACAGATAAAGGGTTTTCAGGTTGTTGACCCCGGCGATGGACTTGTTGCAACCTATGATCGAAACAACGGTTTTCTGGCGCTCAGCCTGGTGGGCGCAGAGCGGCTCTATGAGCTGGGGCGATATGTTGTGGAGCTTTCTTTCAGGCCAAAAACAGGGAGCATTTTCTGCGCAGGAATTGAGAGCGCCGACCACCATATCAGGCCGAGAGACGAGGTTGCGGCAGTCTACGGCGGCGTGGTTGTGGGCGTTGGAAAAGCGGTTCTTTGCGGGCTTGAGTTGGAGCGCTCGGCAAAGGGGCTCGGCCTTTCACTTCGCCATAGGAGCAGATAATATATGACTGAAATAGTTGTTTTTCCAGGGATTGGGTATGAGTGCAACTCCTATCTTATTTTGGATGAAAAAACGGTTCTCATCGACACTGGAACAGGTTCGAGACCTGTTTTGAAGCAAAAAGTTGAGGAACAAATCGAAAAAATCGATCTCATAATTAACACCCATGCCCATCTGGATCATGTGGGCGGGAACCGGCATTTCACATGTGAGATTGCCATTGGCAGGCTGGATAGAGTGGCGCTTGAATCCGGCGGGCTCTACGGGACGGGGGAGATGTTTGGAAAAAACGCGAGTTCCAAGGTGGACCGGGAGCTTTCTGAAGGCGACAAGATCGACTGCGGAGAAATTGTGCTTGAGGTTCTTCACACGCCGGGGCACACACCGGGCGGTATCTGCCTTCTTTCAAACACAGGCCATCTCTTCACAGGTGACACGGTGTTTTCAGGAGGGAGTTTTGGCCGCGTTGATCTGCCTGGCGGAAGCGCCGCAGATCTGGGAAAGTCTTTAGAAAGATTAAAAAACCTGGATTTTGAATTCATGATGCCGGGGCACACAGAACCGGTGAAAGATGGCAAGTCCCATCTTGAATCTGCAATCACATTGTTCGGAGAATACTATGAGAGAGCATAAAGTCAGTGAGTACATGACACGAAACGTAGTCACAGTGCGTCCTGAGCATGAGCTCAGCTATGTTGTGGAGCTCATTGAAAAGACGGGTCACGACAGCTTCCCGGTTTTGGAGGATGGACGGGTGGTGGGTATTATCACTGCGCGGGATTTGATCTGGAAAAAAAAGCTTGTTTCAGAGGCTATGTCAAAGCGTGTTGTCGTCACCTATCCTGATACCAAGCTTATCGACTCGGCCAGGGTGATGTTTCGGGAGGGATTTTCAAAGCTTCCTGTAATTGATGATGAGAAGCGGCCCATCGGGATCATCACTAATATGGACATTTTGCGCTCTCACATCGAGAGGGCCTCGCCTGAGAAGGTGAAGATGCTCACACGATATCTGGAGAACCTCTACCGGATAACAACGGTCATTGAGGATTCAAAGGTGGAGATAAAGCGGCTTCGGCCCACGCAGAACAAGATTTCGCCTGATGAGCTTCGCGGCCGCGAGTATGAGCTTAAACGTGGTCTTGCAGAGCCGATTGTTGTGATAAAGGTTGGTGACAGAACGCTGCTTGTGGACGGGCATCATCGGGCGCTTGCAGCGCATCGGATGGGGATGAAGACACTCGCCGCATATGTTATCCATGTGAAAGAAGACATCAAGCTTGGGATTGAGAAGACCGCGGACAAGATGGGTGTTTACACTCTGGATGACATTAAAATGACTGAGGACACATTCAAAGAGATTGCAGAAATAATTGAGAGTAAGTGAGTTTTATGGAGATTATAGATGAAGTATTTGAAATCATTTTAGAGCGAAAGAAAGAGGCGCCTGAGGGGTCTTATGTAGCGCAGCTCATGTTTGGGGGTCAGGAGAAGATTCTGGTAAAGATAGAGGAGGAATCGGCCGAGGTCATCCAGGCTGCGCGAATCGAGACCAGAGAAGAGCTTGTCCACGAGATAGCGGATCTCATCTTCCACGTGCTTGTTCTCATGGGCTATGAAGACATAACGCCGGAGGATCTATCGGCTGAGCTGCGAAGCAGGATGAAATAAGCCTGCCCTTTAAATCGATATATCACTCCCCAGAGGTAATAGAAGAATATAAATAGAGTATAAATATATAAAATTAGGAGATGAAAGATGCACTTACAGTGTATTCGATGCGATGACAAAAAGAGGATGAAGAGGAATCCCGGTTCATGAAATATTATAATAAAACTTATTTTTTTAATGCAACAGTCACTCTCCTCATTCTTCTCTTTGTAATCCTCTCCACAGCCTCTGTTGCCGTTGGCGCAGAAAAAAGAAGCACTATTCTGACTGCGGAAAGGATAAGCGAACCAATAGTTATAGACGGCTATGCCAATGAATCTTCATGGGCGGCTGCAAGGATACTCACAGTCCCTGTTTTCGATGGTAAAGTGGGTGATGTGGATGTAACTATGGACGCACTCTACGACGACGAGTATATCTACATGCACATCACATGGCCCGATACAACCCAGAGCGACAAGCTGCTCTGGAGATACAACGGCACCACATGGCTTCCCCCTAAAAGCACAAATCAGGATATCTTCACCATCCTCTTCAATATCGATGATTCAGTAGATGCCTTTGACGTGGCAGGATGCGCCATTACATGTCATGCAGACAGGATGCGCACCAACAGCCCGGATGAAAAGCTGGACATGTGGAAGTGGTACGCTGCATATGATAATGCCGCGGGGTATATGAGCGACAGATTCCTTGACAACACCCTTGTTATTGATGAAAAGACGCGCTCAGGGTATTCGAAGGTAGAGATAGACAAGAACTGGCAGGCCCACAAAAACGATGCCGCAAATACAGGGTATATTGTAGAGCAGAAGAACACGAAAAAAGACAGGGAGGGAAACTATATCGGACCTCGTTATTACGAGCCGGACGCTAAAGGAGACGACGCAGCCTATCTCACAGCCGAAGAGATCGCTAGAGGTGAGGCAGTGGAACTCAGAGACCTTAATCGATTAAACGATGGCAGGGCAATCCCTGTAAACTTCACAGTCCCGGCCTATATCGAGGAGCGGCCGGGTGGAAGCGCAGGCGACATTGACGCCCGGGGGGTTTATCACGATGACAGATGGCATCTTGAGCTGAGGAGAAAGCTTGTAACAGGAAATCCTGATGACATCCAGTTCGACACTGCGCAGACCTACAGGTTCAGCATCGCCGTTAATGACGATGCCAGGGGATCGGCCAACACCGGAATCGGCCACGGCCACAGCATAAGCCTTGTGGCAAAGACCCTTGAATTCGGAGGAAAAGGTTCTGAAGAAGTGGTGCAGCTTGCACTAATAAGAGATTATCTTGTAAGCGCCAAAGCCCATGTAAACAGAGATGAAAACGGCCTTGCACTCTCAACTATAAGCGACGCCCTGGGGGTTTTCAACAGTATTCGAGACTCTGTTGCAGACATGGACCCCGATCTTTTCATCAAGATTAGAAACGGGTTTGTCGACGCCCGTAGAAACCCCTCTCTCGAAAACATCAACCAGCTAGAATCTAATGTAGACCTTGCCGCCCTCACATTCCAGGGAAAAAGGACGCCGCCTGAGGCAACTTGGTTTCTAAAGATCATGATGCTTTGGGGGAAATTAAGCATCTATGCCTTTGTAGCCCTGTCAATCATCGCTATATACCCGATTTACAGAATGCTGGGGATAATGAAGAGACCTGAGTTTCGGGCTTTGAGCCTCTTCATACTCATCGTCGTAACACCGATATTCCTGGAAGGCCTTGGTAGGCTGGGCGCTTTTCTGAAGATACCTCTTCTTCAGAACTTGAGCTTCACCACAAGCGAGTATATGACACTTATATGGGCTATCGCAATGTTTGCAGCCCTTTACATAGGGCGAATAGGCTTTAATGAAATCGACAACACATTGAATTCGTTGGGATACTACAGCAGTGAACTTGAAAAGAAGATGAAAGAGCTGGAAAAATCCCATGAAGGACTTGAACTGCGGGTTGAAGAACGCACAGCTGATTTGACAGCGAGCAATAAACAGCTTCAGGATAAGATCAAAGAGCTGGAGAGGTGGCAGCGCCTTTCAGTGGGTAGAGAGGTAAAGATGAAAGAACTTAAAGAAAAAGTAAACGAGCTCAGAGGAAGACTCGAAAAATATGGGGAGCCTTTGGACCTTGACCCGCAGGATTAAGTGTTCTTTAACTTGTTCTCCAGCAATGAAACTTGTGTTTTCAAAAAGACTTTTTTCTTTATTCTCTGAAGTAGTGTCGGCTGAGATAAAGTTAGACCTCCAGCGCCGGGGACGGGATTTGAACCACTGCGCAGGACTACCACCCCAGTCTTTCCTTTTGAAATAAATTGCGAATGCAAGGGCACCCTACCCCCAATATGCAAAGGGGTTCAAATAAAGAAGTTGCATGGAGTGGAATTTGAACCCGTGATACCCTTTGGAGGTCAAACAGGTTATCGGCCAGGCCCCCATAAAGACGTGGCATCTTTCTTTATGTTTTAAACCACTTGGAAACTTTTTCTTGTATCAAAAAATTGTCTCCGATAACTACAATACGAAGACGCGTGTAAACTCCTCTTGGAACTGATGAAGTAAAAACACTTTTTAATTCAGAACCAGCTTTAAGGTCATAGCTATTGCCTTCGATTTGTGAATAAACCATGCCATCTTCAGTTGTGTCAAATAGGACCCATGCTCTTAAATTTTCGGCAGTTGCAGAACCTTCATTTTTCACATTAACAGTTGTTTCATAAACTACATTGAACATGTCTGCATCCACACTTTCAGATGCCCAATCTAGTGTAATAATTGGTTTTGCCACCAAATATCTTAAAGTTGCTTTTGCATCCAAATACTCATCTGGTAATTGTCCAATCTGCCATCCTTCACCTGTTGTTTCAAGATAGCAGTAATCATTGTCATAATCATCTGTGTAATGCACTCCCAACAGTTTCTTCACATTTAACGCCCACAGCCATATGTTTGGGGAGGTCTAATAAAACAGCACCATAACCCATTTCATTAATTAAAACAGCAGTGAGTATCGCTGTGTCTTCACAATCTCCGCCATTATCAATCAATGTTTCTAAAGGATATCTCGGGTATTCATCATAAGGCGTTGTAACATCGTCGGGAGTGTATGGTAAACTTTGTACAAAACTTATTATGAAATTTGTAGTCTCAACCTCGTCGAATCCGTTCTCATCTGCAGAACTTTTGAACATATCTACAATCTGAGAAATTAACTCGTCATCATATGGGTCCGTTGCATAGACCGCATAGTCTCGAGTTGGAGGGCGAGTTTTGCCTTTATAATAGTCATAGAGTGATTTAGAAAATGAAGGATTCCAGGTATATTCTTTACCTTGAAATATCCACTGATAATCCATTGGGATATAGACACTCGAAGAAGGCGGTGGCGTTGACGGTGTGGGACATCCATTATATTTGAGTTCCCCACGTTGATTTGGACATAAATCGATAGTATCAGCTATTTTGTCTCCATCACTATCCATTGGGTGTATATAAATTGTGGGCGACGTTGTCGATTTAACAGTCGTGGTTGATGTTGTAGTAGTCGTTGTGATTGTTGTCGAAGTGAGGATTATAATCGATTGAGGTGTTGGTGGCGGAATTTCTTTGGATGAATGTATAACTATATCGTAATGGTCGGTATAACGAATCAATTTATCGGAGTAAACCTTGAAACTCTTAGATTGCCCAGGATTAAGATTACCTATCGGGTAGCTTTTTTTTATTTCAATTATTGAGTCGTTTTTATCGTAGAAAACACCTTCAATTTGGACATCTGTTATGGTTAATTTTCCATTGTTTTTTACCACTCCACTGAGAACACCCTTCCCATTGGGATCAGGGATAAATGACTTTTCAATAACTTCTAATGTCGGCGGTGGTAGAGTTGTCGTCGATGTGGTAGTTGTTGTCGTCGTAGTAGTTGAGATAGTGGTAGCTGTAGCGGATGTTGAAGTAGTACTTGTCGTTGAGGTGGTAGTGATAGAGATTGTTGTAGGACTAATTGTTTGCACTAACGGGTTCGGATCTGTAGAATCAATAGTACCCGCACCATCGGAATCAATCGGTCCACGGACTTTCTCAGATTCAATTACACATCCGCTCATTATGATTATCAAAAGCAAGAATAAAATATGTTTCTTCATTTTTCCCCACTATTGATAATTTCAAAGCATGAGCTATTCTCTGAAGTAGTGTCGGCTGAGTTCGCTCAGTCTTGATAGGATATCTGTTCGGGTGGCAACGCCGATGAGCTCTTTTTTGCTGTTTACAACGATGAGGCGGCTTACATTGTTTTTCTCTGTTAGCTCGATTGCCTCAACTAGGGACGCGCCCTGATCGATCTTTGTGATATCTATGCTCATGATCTCTGAAACCGGGGCGTCTTCTTTTCCCTCTGACACAGCGGTTGTGATGTCAACAGTTGAAACCATGCCCACAATGTCGGTTCCCCTTAGAACTGGCGCACCTCGGAAGTGGCCTCTGCTTATGGTCTCGGCCGCTTTTCTAACAGTCATGTCCGGGTTCAATGTGCTGATCTTTGTGGTGGTAATCTCCTTGATTTTCAACTTTGGTATTCCAAGCATCTCCATGATGTTTAATACAAGCATGTTGTTTATGTCGTCTCGGCCGAGGACCCGGCCTTTTATCACGAGGCGCTGCACGGGTGTGGGGCCTATGATTATTATGTCGTCTATGTTTAGGTCTTTTAGCGTGCCTTTCACATGTATTGTGGCACGGCATTTCTTTGGGTCTGATATGCTTGTGAACCCGATTCCAACCACGGTTACATCTGCTATCTTCTTGCCCTTATGGTATATTGGCACTGCCGCTTCTTCTTTGAGCTCTTCCATGTCAAGGGCTGAGAATGCCTCAGATGTTGGGTAGTATCCTCCCCGTGGTCCTGATATGCCTTCCACAAGCCCCAGGGCGCGCAGGGCGACCATCTGGTTTCTTATTGTGCCCGGGTGTCTGCCCAGTTTATCTGCTATCTTTTTTCCCTGTACTGCGCCTTTTGCTGTGTAATGCAAATCGATTAGCGCCTGGAGTATTTCTCTTTGAACAGCCGTAAGCTTCATATCCTTTGACCATCTATTTTTATATACAAATTGGTTTATTCGTCATTATCTATAACTATAATACCTTATAAATCTATAGTCCTTTCAAGATAGATTGAGCGCGTGGATAAAAGAAGAGGGGAGAATGCTATAAGTAGATGGATAAGTTTATAGCGCCCTGAGGCTGTTGGATTGATTATAATTATGGATCTGAAGATATGGATATAAAAAAAATACCCCCCGCATACACGCCGCAAAAGCTGATTCAAATAGCCTTCAAACGGG
>BDTI01000054.1 GCA_002923215.1 archaeon BMS3Abin16
ACTCCAGCGTTTTTCCTTTATCAACTGCGAAATCTCTTCCTGATCCATTCTGTCTTCTCACCTCACAAAAACCGGTTAGCGCAGTTGCAATCGGTCTTTGCATATTTAAAACCCTTGTTTGAGATATGCCAGGCTCCAGAATATAAGGGCTGCTCCAAGGAATCGGTGAAGCGTGTTTGACGACATGCGCCGCTGAATTTTGGCTGAGACAAACCCGCCGACTATCCCGCCCATGCCCAGAAGCAATCCCAATCGGATATCCGGCGCGGACAGGGCTCCCGTGTTTAGAGTGGCGTAGGAAATGGTTCCGGCAGATGAGATTATGAACGTTGAGAGCAGGGCTGAACCTGCGACAGCGTAGATCGGGAGGCGCAGGATCGTCGTGTAAAAGGGGACGAGCAGAAAGCCTGTTCCAATTCCAAAGGTTGTTGAGATCGTGCCTGCAAGTATGCCTGCGAAGAGGACCGGCGCAGTTTGAAAGCTGTAAGTTTCATCTGAAAATGTGAATTCGTGGTGTCTTATTGTACCAGTGGTTTTCTCGATTTTACCCACCCTGATTTCAGAGTACCGCTTGAAGGTGAGCCTTATGCCGAGCAAGATGAGCAGCACTCCGAAGAGGGTTTTGAAAAGAGTTATATCTGCAAGCAGGCCCACCCTGATTCGTGGCCCTACCAAAGACCCGATGATCCCGCCTGCGCCAGCGATAAGCCCAAGCCGCCAGAGCGCGCGTTTCTCAGCTCGATAGGAGTAAACACTTCCCAGGGGTGTGAGCACATTGTAGATCAGGTTTGTGGCGCTCACGCTTGGCGAGGTGAAATTTAGAATTGACACCATAAAGGGCAGCGTTCCAATACTTCCGGTGAGCCCTACCTGCCCAAAAACCAGTGAGAAAGCCGCGCCTACAAATACTGGTATCAAGGGGTTAAGCTCAAGTCCTGCCTGCGGAAAATACATTGCCTATATCCACCTCACTACACACAATAATGAAACATCCTCAAGGCTTACAGTACTTAACTTCTTCTCAGGATAAGGTCCATGTCCATGGACCAACAAAGAACTCTGGTAGGGCTTATATACGTGAAAGAATTAATAGTAACACATGTTGTTTGAATGCGTGAAAAGGCATGAGTGCCCCTTAGGCATGGGAGACTGCTGCTTCTGTTGCAACAATCCTGACTGTGATGAAAGATGTGTAGAAATCTGCGAGGATGTGAAGGATTTTTCTAACAGAGTTCATGTTCCAGTAAAAAGGCTTATGAATCTAGAAATACCTGCCGAAGACCTCTTAGAGGAATACGCCAGCGTCGTGAAACACTTCAATCAAGGCCACGTTGAGCAGTATAAAAAAGAACTGCGAGAAGAGATACTACGAAGAATGAAGGATGTCAAAGAGGAAGTATAAAAAGTATTTAACCTCTTCTCAGGATAACACGGCCATCCATGTTCAATAAACATTTCAATCTTCTTTAAAGCTAATTATCCGCTTACCAAACTAAAGGGAAGTGAAGAGAAAACCTACTTATGTGTCTTTCTCCTTTTCATTCAAGTAACATCCGTTTTTTTCTCCCGTGCAAAGATCCGGATACTCACTTCATAAAGCAAGATAAAACCTGCTGTGATTACCAGTGGTGTAGCCATGGTGGGGTCAGGGTTAAAAATTGTTACAACCCCAAACATTAGCGCGTAGATGATCCTGCGTTTTTCACGCAGAAACGTTGGTTCAACAAGCTCCATTTTAACTAGCAGATGTATTACGAGGGGCACCTGAAAGATAGTGCCGACCGTAACAAGCATAAATGAGACAAAGTCGATGAACCTGCTGAGAACTAACAGCGGCGTCGTAGTACTTGTTGATGCCCCGATAAGCGCCTTTGAAAGCGGGCCGATGAGGAAGCGATACGATATGGCTCCGCCGAGCAAAAAAAGCACTAGCGACGCAGGCACAATACCTACGTAAAACCGGCGTTCACTAGGATACAAACCTGGGCGCATGAATGCGAATGTTTCATAGACTATGAGAGGCGCGCCAACGATAAGGGAGAGTGTGATTGCGATCTTGATCTGTGTAAAGACGACCTCCACAGGGTTCAAGGCGATTATATTTATGTTCGGCGGAACGAAGTCGGCCTTCATCTGAGCTATCAGCTTGCCGCTTATAGGGTAGGCAGCGAGTGTTATCACTGCAACGATTGCAAAGACCCATAGAAACCTTCTGCCAAGTTCTATCAGGTGTTCTTCAAGCTCCATTCCCCTGTCGCCTGGCACGCCGTCGTATTCCGCCAATTTATTGTTCACCTCAGTATGATGTCTCCATCCTTTGTTATTGCGATTTCAATTTCACTTATAATTCTTCTGCCTTTTATCTGGTCTGCGCATGCCCGGTTGATTGTTCCGATAAGTGATGGTGTGTCAAGATTTACATGTATCGCGAGAGCGCCTGCTTTTTCATAGATTTTTTTCGGAACCTCGTTTAGGTCTGTGTCTTTTTCGATTTTTATTATTGCCGCGGCATTTAGCATCTTCGCCACATTAATTGTGTTCTCTGCTTTTCGGATGTTTTCGCGGGCGGTTTTTTCTGTTGCCGAGATATTTGCCCGTGTTGTGCCAAGGTTTTTAGCTATCTCAGTCTGGTTTAAACCACTGTTTCGCAGCTCCAGTATTTCAAGCTGTCGTTTCGTTAGAAAACTATCTTTCACCATTTAATTCAAAATCCCATTGAGTAAACATTGAAGGTTCATCCTTCTCCTCCGAGCAGGATATGTATCTTCTCTTTTTTCAGTGATATCTTCACGCCTTTACCAGCTTCAAGCTTCATCTTCTCAACAACGTGATTCGGTACATTCACATAAAACATTGTGCCTTCAACTGAGACGCCGATGCGCTGCATAGCCGAGCCGAAAGACTCCATCTCGGAGATGATTCCGTCAAAGTTGTTTTCAAATGATGACGGCCGTTCAGGGCGCACAAACATGATTGACTCCGGCCGGATGCAAACCGTTACATCACCAAGTGGCAGAGCACTGTCAACGACAAGTTCAAGACCGTTAAACCTGATAATCGATGAACCCCCCTTTGACTGGAAGACACTGCCATCAAAGATATTTGTCATCCCAGTGAACTCAGCGACTTCACGGCTCATTGGACGATAGAAAATCTCATCCGGCGGGCCGGACTGTAAAATCCGGCCTTCTTTGAGAATCGCTATTTTATCTGCAAGTGCGATTGCCTCCACATAATCGTGGGTGACATAAAGGGTTGTAACATGGTGTTTGCGTTGAATCTTTTTCAGGGTTTTTCGAAGCTGTTCACGCACACGCTGGTCAAGCGAACTTAAGGGCTCGTCGAAAAGCAGTAGATCAGGCTGAAAGACGAGTGCACGCGCAAGGGCGACTCGCTGCTGCTGCCCTCCGCTGATCTGATCCGGAAATCGGTCAAGCAGACCTTCCACCTGCATCTCACGGGCGATTGCCTCCACACGCCCCCGTGCATTCTTTTCACCACGTGTTTTCAAGCCGAAGGCGATGTTTTCAAAGACATTTTTATGCGGGAAAAGTGAGTAATCCTGGAATACAAATCCAACTCCACGCTTCCTCGCAGGCACACTTGAAACATCCACTCCATTGATAACAACCGAACCTGTATCAGGTGTTTCGATTCCGGCAGCAATTTCAAGTGTTTTTGACTTGCCCGCGCCCGACGGACCAAGAAGCACCATCAGCTCGCCGGGTTCAAGCCTGAAAGAGATATCCCGCAGTACCACGGTATCATCATAGCTTTTGGAAATCGCGCGCAGTTCAAGACTCATCTTCTCTCACCTATAAAGTGCTTGAATATAAAGAGTATGGAAAATGATATGACTATGAGGATGAGGGCGATTATGTTTGCTTCGTCGCGGCTTCCGCCCATAGTCATGTTAAAAATCGCGATTGGCATTGTCTGAAGGAGGCCTGCGACCATGACTGAAGCTCCGAACTCGCCGATGGCACGGGCAAATGCCATGATAGTCCCCGCGATTATCCCTTTGCTTGAAAGGGGGAGGACGATTTCACGCAGGATGTGAAGTGGGTCAGAGCCAAGGGTTGATGCAGCGCGGATATAGTTTGGGTTGATGTCGAGAAAGGCGGATTTCGTCGATGTTATTATGAAAGGTGTTATCACGAAGACCTGGGCGATGATTATAGCATAGCTCGTGAATAAAATGGTGATTCCGAATCGTTCGAGGACTGGTCGGCCGAGGAGCCCGAATCTTCCGAATGTGAGCAGAAGGAGATAGCCGGCTGCGCTGGGCGGAAGAACCATGGGTAGAGTTGAAAATGTGTCGACTGCGCCTTTAAACGGAAACTCCCAGAAGGCCAGGATATATGCTATTCCAAGGCCGAGTAGAAGTGCGATTATCGTAGCTACAAAGGCTGTTGTAATGCTGAGCATTATTGAAGCCTTCACCTGAGGATATGCCATTATCGCAAGCATCCCTGTGAAATCGATTTTATTAAGCAGCGCGATAAATGGAACAGCAAAGATTATGATTCCTGCTAAGAGCACTATCCAGAGATAAGTGTTTATCCATCTGTCACCTTCCAATGCCAATCTTTCACCTCTGAGACACCACTACAAGGTGGTTTCTTGCAAATACGCTTTCCTCTTCTATCAGGTTTTGTTCCATAAGTATTTCTGAGTGTCGCAGCGATGCTGTTGCATAGACATCTGCAGGCGCGCCGGCCTCTATTTTCTGCCGCAGTATGCCTGAACTTGCGAATCCGATTGTCACCTGAATACCAGTCTTATTTTCAAACTCCGCTGCAATGTCTGTGAATGACTCTGTAAGTGAGGAGGCTGCAAAGACTGTGATCGCGCCAGTTGAAAAGTTGCCATAGGCAAAGGGTTCGGGCAGCTGTATTCCAGGTGTGAAACCATATTTTTGTAACAGAGCCTGGCCTTCTTTTGATGTGAGATATTTTATGAAGAGACGGGCGGAGTCCGGGTTTTCACTGTAGCGTGTAATCGACGCGCCGTACTGGGGCAGAGGCGCATATTCACGGGGGATTTCGATTATCTGAACCGAGTTGTTCTCATGAAGTGCGTCTGTGAGATAGACAAATCCCGCGTCAACCTCGCCGGCCATAACCTTGTCGAGAACAGCTCGTACGTTGGGATCGTTTGTAGCGATATTTGCTCGAAGCATCTGCCCCTGCTTAGGCTTTGCCAGCTCAAGATGTGATATAACCATCTCGGCGTATCTGCCTGCCGGACAGTATGTGGGGTCGCAGACAGCTATCACCGTCCCGTTCTTATATAGGTCTGAGAACGCCTCGACCTTTGCGCCGCCGGTCCCGGTTTGCTGTGTGCAGGCCGCGGTTAACATGAGCGTTGCAACGAGAACTGGCAGGAGCGGTCTCATATCTCTTCATCCAAGGCTCCGGTTAATAAATAGTTTACCTTTACATATGAAGAATGTTAAATCTATTTCATTGATTTTTCAGTGGGTCTCGCCGAGCATATCCAAAAAAGCCTGTCTCACATGTTCTTTGAAATCCTGCGGTATCATCTCATCCAGTACACGCCGCTTCGCACCACCCCGGTCACAGTCACCGGGACTGATCTTCAAAAAAGCCTCTTCAACCTCGGCAAGCTGGTCCGGTGTAAGCTCATAAACAAACTTTTCATTATTAAAAAAATCAGCTGTTTTTTCAAGCTCTCTTTGATCTTCAATCATCAGCTCTTCAAGCTCAGATCTGCGCTCCGGGCTGATGGTGAGCCCGTCGTCAACACAAATGTAGCCCGCGCTGTAAAATGAGTCATAGGACCAGGGCTCAGGGGCTATGTAGAGTCGTTCCGGGAAGAGCCGGCAGTGCAGGGGGCGCACGTCATAGATACTGCATTTACCCTTTACCAGGAATTTACAGGGAAAGGGCAGACCAGTTGCAGGGATGAGTAGAGCGGTTCCTGGAATATTTGTCCAGAGCACAGCGCCATAGCGCTCGAAAAACTCGGCTGCCCCTATTTTCAGTTTTTTCGATATGCGTTTTATATCTGCCAGGAGGAGTTCGAGAGGTGAGCCCGGATCTGTGCAGCAGCGAACGCATGTGTCTCGACAGTAAAACTCGGAGCCCTTGCCCTCGTGTGTTTCAGATATATGTTTTACGAGCTTTTTTCCTTTGAGTTCTGTATTGCAGTAGGGGCATCTGCGTTTCATATCTTTTTCACAACCAGTGGAAATGAGGGGTTTTCAAAGCATATAAATAGTTTTGCAGTTTCTCGGAACGATAGTCGGGATTTTGGATGCAGCCCTATGTGGGAAAAAATGCGTGTAGTTAAACTTATATATAATATATCAAAAAAAATAGATATGACTAATATTTAGTTGTTAAATCCGATCAATGGTGAAAGACGTGAAAGAAAAATACAACCTAGGCCTTTTTGAAAAACACCTAACCCTATGGGTAATCCTGATGATGATTCTCGGCACAGTCCTGGGACTAATCCTTCCCGGAGCAGCCGCAACACTCGCATCATTTCAAATAGCCCAAGTCTCAATACCCGTGGCCATCGTTCTCTTTCTAATGATCTACCCTATGATGGTGCAAATCGACTTTTCAAAGGTAAAAGAGGCTGGAAAAAAGCCAAAACCCCTGGCCCTGACCCTGATAGTGAACTGGGCCATCAAACCCTTCACCATGGCCGCCATCGCATGGCTATTTTTTAAAGTGATCTACGCAGGCATAATCTCACCTGAAAGGGCTACAGAGTATTTCGCAGGCGCCGTCCTCCTTGGAGCCGCCCCATGTACAGCAATGGTCTTTGTCTGGACATACCTCGCCAAAGGCGAATTAAACTATACACTAGTCCAGGTCTCGGTAAACGACCTCGTCCTCCTAGCGCTCTATGCACCTATAGTAGGTTTTCTCCTCAGACTCGGATCAGTAATCATACCCTATAGAACCGTGTTCTACTCAGTCGTAATCTATGTACTCATCCCTCTGAGCGCAGGTTATCTCTCAAGAAAGTGGATCCTCAAAAACAAAGGCGAACACTGGCTTGAAAACGTGTTTCTAAAGGCATTTCACAACGTAACCATCGGCGGG
>BDTI01000055.1 GCA_002923215.1 archaeon BMS3Abin16
GCCTTCAGCTTACAAAACAATGGAGAGAATCACGCTTACACTCCCTGCGATAAATAGTGCAGATCAAGCAGTTTTCATGGTAAGTGGAAGCGGGAAAAAAAGAGTTGTTAAAAAAATTTTAAATGACACAGTAGGGGTGAGGGAAAAACTTCCGGCCGCCATGATCCAACCGAAAAAAGAGTTAAAATGGTTACTGGACACAACCACAGCACAGGAGCTAAACACGAAGTATTAAGATTGTTCAATATATCCACAGTGCGGGCATTCAGCATATCGACCTTTATATTATGCTTTTTCTCGCTATTGTCTGCCCTTCGGAATATGTTTAACTTCAACATCAATAGAATCTCTCACATGAAGCGCCGCAGCAGGTGACGCTGAGACTTCGGAGCAGGTTTAACTTCAACATCAATAGAATCAAGCTCTTGTTTTTGCTTCTTTCCACCAATAATCATAAATTTTAGTGTGGGTTTATAAATTGAAAATCTGCCAGCTCTATTTGGCCGAATCGTCCAGTAAAATTGGACGTGATTCCTTGGAGCAAGGAAATCAAGACTGAGCGAATCTTGATCCACACCAAGCGCCCCAGTAAATCTAGCCTTCAAATTGATATCTTCAACCCCTTTTTTACCAATATTTTCAAGTCTCACGAAGATTCTTGCTTCTTTGCCAACATATGCCAAACCTTCAGGGAAGTCGAATTTAACTGATATTTCAGGGGTGTGCTCTTTAGATTTATTGTCTGTTTTTTCTAACAAAACAACGGTCTTAGTTTTGAGGTTTTTTGAATGTTTTTCAAATGTCCTTCGTTCATATCTAATTCTGTTTGTGTCAGTGTTGTTAATATACAAGAATTTTTTTGACTTTGGATTCTTTGGTTTTATTTTAATAGCCACCCCATCCGTTACCATTTTATTGGCATAACTCTGTACAGTTGTTCTCTTATTACTCCCACTTTTGCTCATTAGTGATTCAAGACCAATTGGACACGGGGCTCTTTCTATCGCAAATCTAACTTTCTCTTGAATACTTTTTCTCTCTACTTTTGATTGTGGAAAATTCTTCAAATTCTCGGGTTGTTTAACTGTATCAGATAAAAATTTATTAATTTCATAATCAATGACCTCTTTTCCGTATTTGGATTCAAACTCTGAAATTACGGTGCCTGCATTCTTTCCTGTTTGATATGAAAATTTGTCTTGATTGTACTCTATAACATCACCAGAATCATCGACAATATTTAGCTTGTCTCTCTTTGATAAAGCATGGATTTGCATTGGTACACCCCGTTTCCCATCAGTCCATCGCAATAATCCGCCTTCGTAAAATCGGATATTTTTTCCCATTAGCCTCCAAAAAGCTTGTCGTAAATCATTATTCGAAGTGGGTTTGTTATTAAAGTAATATTTTAATAAATATGGTATTACTTCACTTAAGTTCCATTTATCCGTATATTTTGTAAAAGCCATTCAATTACACCCCCTCCTACTCTTTCTTCTCAACTTTGCCTTTGAGTTTCTGATAGGTTTCATCCATCTCCCGCTCCAGCTCGTTAAGAGTGCGACGCATGCCGCCGATTCGGTCGATTACCTCAGTGATTGTTTCATCCATCTGCTGAGCCTTGCCAAGGAGTTCCACCTTTTTATAGAGACCTGCCATTTCCTCCGAGCGTTTCACACCTGAGAATATGAGAAGCACCTCCACATTTCCCCGCCGGCTAAGGGGCATATCCCCGCCGCGCACCTCTCTGCCGCCAATGTTTTTTTCAACCCAAAGCCGAGCCGGAATACTCCCTAGAAAATCGATGTGATCCCGGTCACCGAGAACTGTTACAAGCGCGCTTTGCACATCACCCAGCTCCACCTGCAATGTGGTCATTTTCGACGCGGCCTTTGTAAGATCGATCACAGCCTCAGGCTTGTCAATTTCAGGGTTTAAAAGCAGGTCCTGACCCTTCAAACCCACAACACTCAACCCCTTGAGTGTCTTTGCAAAGTCTGAAAAATCCACCGCGTTTTCACCGATATCACCTCTGCCGCTGAACTCACCGATTCGAAAAACCCGCTCAAAATAAGTGTAGATAAGCCGGTTAATCCCCCGGTAGTTTCCTTTAATCCGTGTGGACTGTTTCAAGTGATCCATATCGATTGGGAAAAACGCGTCGCAATGTCGAATAGTCTCTTTAAGCGCCCGCGCCGCGTTGATTGTGACAACTGAAAGATCTTCTTCACAGGGCAAAACACCCACATAATAAAGGGGTTCGATAAAGTTTTTCTTCATCTCCTCAAGAAGAATCCCAGCCGCGCCCCCAGTTCCTCCGCCAAGCGCTGAAATTAGAAAGATACAGTCAGCATCGCCTTTAACGCGGGTCATCTTCTCAATGATACCGTATCGGTCTGCCTGGATAACCTCCATCCCAAGGCTCAGATCACGCTGTGTACCCTCACCATCAATTAAAGCCTCACCGGCCGGTATCCTGTACCTGTATTTCAGATGCCCCAGATCAGCCAGATCAGTGTCAACAAGGACTCCTTCAACATTGTGCAGACCGGCTTCAAAGAATTGATGGGTAATTCTACAGCCGGCCCTTCCAAGTCCGATGAGAAAGACCTTCAAATAAATCTGCCTCCCCTAGCCAAGCTCCTCACGTTTCCGCCGAAGAACCGAAATCCCCATAAGCGCGATGATTATTACAACTGCAACGGTTGCAATCTTTTTAGTGTCAATCTCCCGCTTAGCCATGGAGTCGGCGTCGGAGATTATGCTTTCAAGAGAGATTATTGCATTGTCAGCCTGCCTCTTCGCCTCGATTGGAAAGCCCCGTGCCTTGGATGACTCCGAGTCTGAGATCATGTCACGAACCACCTGCAGCCGTGTTTCAAGAGCGGTTGTGTCAATGCCGCGGGCCTTAAGGTCAGATACCGCTGTCTCAGCGGCGAGCCTCCTAGTCTTCGCATCGTTTATAGCGCGCACCGCCGACTCAATATCGGAGTTGGTGACAACCAGGCTTCGAACAATCTCCGTCTGAGGTCCTTTGTTCAGATCGTCATAAACCACATCAGTGACAACCGACAGCATCACTGCTTCGATGTCTGTAGACACGGTTGGCGCATTACCAGAGATTTTTATCTCTACGTTTGTGACACCTGATTCCGGGAGCGGTTGAGTAACGGTTTGACTTGCGAAGGTCTGCGTCTCCCCGTCGATTGAAAGCGTAATAATTGGATTAACCGCGGCCGTTGAAACTGTTAAGTTGGACTGCCGGGGAATGATGCCCACACGGCTAAGAGAGACCTCAGCAGAATAGGGATCGCCAGAATTAATCTTCTCAGTATGTGTGAGTTTCGGCTGACCTGTTACTGCGAGATAATCGTTTTCCACAGCATGAACCGCGAGAAACGAGATGAGTATGATAAAGATTACAAGTGCATTTTTCCCTGTTTTATTCATTTTCCTTTGCCTCCTAAAATATGGAGTGAATGTCCTTTAAGAGATCGTCAAGTTCAGACGTCTCCTTTTTTCCGGCCACCTCTTTTACTTCATCAAATCTCCCATTTAAATCCTTCGTTCCAATAACAAGCAGACCCAGCTCAAGGCTGTTTGAGCCTGGCTCATCGTAAAACTCGTATTCAAGCTCGACTCCAAAGCGGTTCTGCGCCCATCCCTGCGCAAAGTCATGGCCATAGAGGTAGCTGAGATTTCCCCTCGCGATAAAGACGATTTTATCCGCTGATTCAAGCTCGAATTTCAAATAGAAACTGTCTCGAAGCATAGTCTCCACAGCGTCTTTAATGCTGAGATGATCAGAGCTTGGCTTGTAATAGGCAATTGACGTGCGCTCACCCAGGCATCTTTCTAAAAAAGACTCGTCAATCATTCGGAAAAAGCCCTGGATTAGTTGGTTCACATGTTTGTGTGCTGAGAGGATGTCTTCACCTTTATCTGTGACAACATTATTGTCAAGTATGATTGATCCGTCAACGCTTGAAAGAACAGATTCAAGGTTTTCAGACGCGTTTTTCGTATACACCCTTCCCTCGCCAGCCGATGGTAGGACAAAAACTCCGAGCGTGCTAGTCTTATAAACTTCTTTAACCTTTTTCGCAATCACAGGTGTTCCGCCTGTCCCGGTTCCACCACCAAGGCCTGAAAAAAAAACTACAAGCCAGGGCTTCTTCTTCACAACTCCGCTGAGCTTGTTCATAGCGAGCCCCAGCTCCTCTGTAACAATCTTTCGTCCAAGTGCCACGTCAACACCTGTGCCATGGCCTTTAACACGGCTTTTACCAATGAGAACAACGTTTTTTTCTGGAATATTTGAAAGTGTTTTCAGCTTCTCCGATGTGTCAATTGCGACGCCGATTACAGTGTTCTGCTCATGTGACTGTATGCGGGCGATCAGCTTTTTAACCACGTTTTTCTGGTAGAGAGCGTCAACAATCTTCGACCCTGCTCCCCCAACCCCGACAAGGTAAAGCATCTACTTTTTTCCACCTAGTTTGTCAATATCGCTTAAAAGTGATTCAATGTTTTTAACGCCAATAGGCTCTTCGGCAACTTTTTCCTGAACAATCTTCGCCCGTTCAAGAAGCACCCGTACCCTGGGCGCGTTTGAAATGCCTGCAAGAAGGACTACGCAGCCTACATAGCCGCTTTTTGGAAGGGGGTAGTCGCCTCCGCGAACCTCGGCTCCGGTGATGTTTTGCTCAAGCCACTGCCTCGATTTTTCAATCCCTTTACGGTCAAGCTCGCTCGGCGGGCCTGCAAGTACAATGAGGGCTTTGTTTGCGCTCCTGTAATCGCAAGGCATAAGAAGCCGTCCCTTGGTCGCGCGTTTCACAACTGAAAGTATGCGCGACGCCTTTCCAATATTTTCTTTTTTCCCGCCTCCGAGAAAGATGGAAAGCAACTTTGATAAAAAGCCTTTTTTTCGCACTGTCACACGCTCAGAAGCGTATCCGATGCTGCATATCCCGCCGGTTCGCATCGTGTTTATGATTTCTGAAGTGTCTACAACCATCTCGGCAACAGCTTTTCTGCCCCGAACCTCGCCTGCACGTGCAACTATTCCCATGCGTTTAACGATTTCTTTGTTTATCCGCGCGTAGGCTTCTCGAACGCTTTCACCACCCCGCAGGAATGTGCCGTTGTCAACAAGAATTACAGCGTCAGCGTTTGGTAGAAGTGTTTTCAGGCTGCGAGCCGCGTTTAACGTGTAGATGTCGCCTTCGTTTTCAGCAGGCAAAATGCCTAGAGCATAGACCGGCTCGTCATAGACTTGTTTAAGGTGTTTTGAAAGTACAGGTATCACGCCACTTCCAGTGCCGCCGCCAAGTCCTGCGACAAGTAGGAATGCGTCGAAATCTGCAACTCCCACCTTTGAAATCCGGTTAAGAATAACGTCTACTTCATCCTCTGCAATGTCTGCTCCAAGCTTATTATCCGCGCCTACTCCATGGCCTTTTACAACGGTTTCGCCGATTACAATTCTGTCTTCCTGCGGAATTTGAATGAGCCCTGCAAGATCAGACAAAGCGCTGTTTACTGCGATGCATTCAAAGGTGTGTGGAACAGGACTTTTCCTGTCGTCGGCGAGAAAGGAGTCTGCAATTTTACCCCCTGCCTGCCCAAGTCCGATTACGAGTGTTTTCATAGCTAATTCTCCGAGTTGAGTATAAATAGTACAGAAGTCTTATAAACCTTTCTCTGCACCTGTGTTTTTGAGTGTGAAGTGTGATGGTTCAAAGCCGTGATTTTATCGAGACATTTGAAGGTCTGCTGTTTGCCGCGATAAACAGTAAAATCCATTTTCTACGTTACTTTCCGTTGGCCGATGGAGACAGGATGCGCAGCAGCACCGCTTATGCGAAGGTTGCTTCAACTGATGCTTCATTCGATTATCTTGAGCAGAACTATCCAGGGTATATTTTCAAAAGAGATGGTCTGCGTCTTCAGCGATGCCCAGATGACAAGATTAAATCGGTTCTTCACCCCGCGGAAAAACTCCACAGCCTCAGGGGTTCTGACACCGAACTTGCAGGAAAATGCACTGTGCTTAGCGATCTTTTCAATGTGGTTCCGGCAGGGAAAAAAGGTGTAACAGGCTCAATTCTCGCAGACCTCGCAACACCAGGCTCTGACATCGACTTTGTAATATATGGCCGCGAGTATTTTGATCTGACCCGCTCTGTTCTGCGGGACCTGCAGGATGAATTCGGGCTTGGGAGAATTAGCTGGAGGCAGTACTATGAGAAGCGATTCCCAGAGGGGGGCTGGCTGGGCTTTGAGGAGTGGCTCTGGCATGAGAAGCGAAAGTTCAATCTCGGCAGAATCGAGGACACCCTTTTCAACCTTCTTTTGGTAGACGATGAAATCAGCCTCACCAGTGGTAGGCCTGTGAAAAAAATGAAGATTCGATGCAGGGTTGTCGACGCAAGCCAGGCGTTTAATGTTCCGGCAGTCTACGTGGTTGACCACGAGTTTGTGAACACCGTTATTTCTTTTACCCACACCTACACCGGGCAGGCAAGAGAAGGAGAACAAATCGAGGTTTTTGGCATGCTTGAAAGAACCGAGGGCGGCGGAGGTCGATTGGTTGTTGGCACGACACGGGAGGCGGCGGGCGAATATATCCGTGTTGTTTCAGAGAGACATGAAAAACAGAATCTTTAAACTCCCGATCCCGGCAAGTGTTGAGGCGATTGTGAGCTTAAATATCCGGCCTTTTTTTATTTCAACACTTTGGTGTTCAGTTTTGAAATCATGCGAAAAATATTATGATTTTGTATTTTACTCCTTCTACTCCAGCAGTCCAGATTGATGTGAGATTGTTTTCTTTTACCCGTCTCCGCCAAAGCCTGTATCCATCCTACTTTTTCCCGCAGTTTTCCCCAAGTTTGATGTGAGAAGTTTTTGCAGGGCGCTCTAATAAAAAAATTGTGTCGGAGGTAGTAGTGCTGAGAAGTTTTTAAGCGCCCTGCTTTTGATTGTGTGCAACTCATCATATGTAAAATTTTTGATGAAGCATAGGTGACTGTGACAAAAAAGGCGCAAATCTGTTAAGTCAAAATATATCACCCTCAAAAGAAGCATCTAAAAACATGGCAAATCCTGAGTGCTACTCAAAATACAAATGGTTCTATATCCCAAAATGCGAGATATGCGCATCCTCCCGACGTTGCAGGGACGCAACACTAATGCGAAAAGACAAAAACTTCAGCACACTTCTGAGGCACTAAACCCGCGCCCATATTACAGATTAATTTCGTTTCTATCGAAGATTATTTTAATAAGCTCACTCCATAGTTTTATCTTCAAACTTGGAGGCGTATTTTTATGGGTACAGAAGAAAACTTGAAGACCGCGCTTGCCGGCGAAAGTCAGGCAAACCGAACATACTTGGCCTTTGCGAAAAAGGCTGAGGAAGACGGATTTCCCCAGGCTGCAAAGCTCTTTCGGGCAGCAGCTGATGCCGAGACAATCCACGCCATGATGTATCTGGAGCGGCTTGGAAAGATCAAAGACACCGCCGAGAATCTGAAGGAAGCAATCGGCGGCGAAACCCATGAATACACCGAGATGTATCCCGGCTTTGCAGACGCCGCGGCGGCTGAGGGAGATGGAAAGTCAAAGCTCGCATTTCGGTGGGCGCTGCGGGTTGAAGAGGGGCATGCAAACCTCTACAAGGCTCTGCTCGAAAAACTCGAAAGCGGCGAGAGAGGAAGTTACTATGTGTGTCAGACCTGCGGCTGGACTGAGGAAGGAAAGGCCCCTGAAAAATGCCCTGTCTGCGCCCGTCCGAAGGAACAGTTCAAAGAGTTTTAAGAGGGACTATAATGAAGGCTGTTGAAATTAAAAAGGGAATTTACTGGGTTGGCGCAATCGACTACAATCTTCGAAGCTTTCACGGTTACACAACCCCCCGCGGCACAACCTACAACGCCTATCTCGTAATCGATGAAAAAACAACTCTTATCGATACTGTTAAGGCGCCTTTTAAAGATGAGCTTCTCAAGCGGGTTTCAAGCGTTGTCAATCCCAAAGAAATTGATTATTTAATAGCGAATCATGTTGAGATGGATCACAGCGGGTCAGCTTCGGCTGTTGTTGAGCAGGCAGGGGATATTGAGGTTATTTGCACAGCCAAGGGGGAGGACTTCCTTCATGCCCACTACCCCGGCTCAACCGAGTGGAATATCCGAACCGTGGGCTCAGAAGACACCCTGAACATCGGCAAGCGAAACCTGAGCTTTATCCCAGCTCCAATGCTTCACTGGCCAGACACAATGTTTACCTATTCAGCATCGGACAGGGTGCTTTTTTCAAACGACGGCTTCGGCCAACATATTGCAACACCAAGACGGTTCTGCGACGAGGCTGGGGACTGGAATGTGTTTGGCGAGGCACAGAAGTATTATGCAAACATCCTCATGCCCTACTCACGGATGGCTGCGAAAAAGCTCGATGAACTAAAAGGTGTGCCCGTCGATGTTGTCTGCCCCAGCCACGGCGTGATATTTCGGGAGAAAGGAGACATCAACCGTATTGTTTCACTCTACAAATCATGGGCAGCCGGCGAATCCAAGGAGAAGGCTGTAATTGTCTATGACACCATGTATAATTCCACTGAAAAGATGGCCCGCGCAATCGATGACGGACTTCGAAGCATGGGTGTTGACACCAGGATTTTCAACCTCCGGGTAAGTGATCTCAGCGATATCATGAGCGAAGTGTTGGATGCAGCGGCAGTGATCGTGGGCTCATCTACTTTGAACAACGGCCCTATGCCGAGTATCGGCGGATTTCTAACATATCTCAAGGGCCTTCGCCCGAGGGGAAAGATCGGTTTCGCCTTCGGATCCTATGGCTGGGGCGGCGGCGCCGTTAAAGCGATAAATCAGGAACTGGAGGCAACAGGATTTGAACTCCCAGTGGAGGGTTTTCAAACAAGGTTTGTCCCAGGCAGGGATGCGCTTTCCCAGTCATTTAAACGTGGAGTTCAGCTTGCAAATCAGATTAAGAGGAGATAGATAAAATGGATAAATATCAGTGCACGATCTGCGGATACGTTTATGACCCGGTGAAGGGCGACCCTGACCATGGTGCGGCTGCTGGAATCTCTTTTGAAGCTCTGCCCGATGAGTGGGTATGTCCTGTCTGCGGCGCGCCTAAATCTGAGTTTGAATCACTCTAGCTAGCCTAGGATTTGCAGGCTGTAGTCCAGCCACCGCGCGTCGGTTGTAAGGCTTCCCAGTGAGATGCGGTCAGCACCAGCCCGCGCATAATCCGCAACTGTATCCCTGTTTATCCCGCCTGAAAGCTCGATAATCACCTGGCCTCGAAGCCCTTCTTTTTCCAAGGTTTCAACCGCCCCTTTAGCATCATCGGGTGTGAAGTTGTCGAGCATGATTATATCCGCACCCAAGCGAACTGCTTTGACCGCATCCTCAGGAGTTGTGACCTCCACTTCAACAGGGAGGCCATGGTTTTTAGATTTAGCCTGCTTTATCGCTTCATTAAGCCCCACAAGGGCAAGGTGATTATCCTTTATCAAAACCCCGTCGTAGAGCCCGTCCCGATGACGCAGTCCACCACCGATTTCAACCGCCTTTTTTTCAAACACTCTGAATCCCGGTGTGGTCTTGCGGGTGGCCATAATTTCTACGCCACATGGTTTACAGATAGAAACATAATAATCGGTGAGTGTTGCAACGCCGCTCAACCGCGAAATCAGATTTAACACAAGGCGCTCAACCTTGAGAATACTTCGGGCATCGCCAGAAATCTCAGCCAAAACCTCGCCATCAGAAATCCTTTCGCCATCCCTTTTTTTGAAGTCATATTCAAGCATGAAGTGATCGAAAAGCATGCTAGCTTCACCACAACCGGCTACAACCCCATCATCTTTTGCAACTATCACTGCCTGCGCCTTCGTGCCCGTGGGGACAGTGGACTCAGAGGTGACATCGCCGGAGCCAAGGTCTTCATCGAGAAACGCGAGCAGCCGCTCAATCATTTCAACCATTGGAAAAATATTGCCCCCCAAAGGTTAATAAATCTTTATCAGGCTAACCCGGCTATTTTAAATAACACTTTCACCTATTTTTTCTTTATGTTACCTAATGTGAATCCTAGGCAGATGAAGAAGATGATGCGTCAGATGGGCATGGAGATGAAGGAGCTCTCTGCAAAAGAGGTGGTAATCCGCCTTGAAGACACTGAGATTGTGATAACCGGTCCCAGCGTGAGCATAATTGAGATGCAGGGGCAGAAAACCTATCAGATTTCAGGCGGGTCTGAAAGCGTTCAACCCAGCGAGGGCAGCGGTGCGAGTGAGGAAGACATCGAGCTTGTGGCGTCTCAGGCCGGTGTTTCAAAGGATGCGGCGGCCGAGGCCCTTTCCAAGTCTGACGGCGATATTGCTGCAGCCATCATGTCGCTTTCAAAATGATATTTGCCTATGCTTAAGAAAAACCAGCTCAGCGAGAAACTTAAAAAGCTTAAAATCGAGGGTGCAGACGAAGCCCTGCATGAGCCTGAAACAGCCCCGGTAAACGCACCCCCTGCCCAAAGAGAGGTTCTTCGAAGAAAACAGGCCACACAAGTTGAGACAGTCCTTGAACCAGAGCCTGCAGACGAGCCGATTCTGCACGTGAAAAAGCCAGAGAAAATCGCTGAGAAAAAGCCGGATGAAATAATCGAACCACTAATTGATGATAAACGCAGGCTCACTAGCATGAGCGATCTGGCGATTCCCTCAAAAAAACTCTCACGCCTCTTTAAAGTTGAGACAAGCTTCACAGAAACCAGCCTGTCACAGATGCTTACCGCCCATAAAAACACCGAGAAAGTAATCAAATGGACTGCGAAACTTGACCGCGACGCTTCCGAATTTTACTCACTCAAAGAAGAAGGGCTTATGAAGATGAAAAGCAGCCCGCCAGTCTATGGCATGGAGTTTGATGACGGCGCGGTTCTGGCAACCCACATGGGCGATTACACATTTATCATGGGCTGCTACAACTTCGACGTGAAAACTCTTGTGAAAATCTTTGCCTACGGGATTGACCACGCCAAACGATTCAACCTTTAACTTATGCGTCGGCTGGTGAAGTCTACAATTATTCAACCCCTCATTATCTATGAAGGGGTTGCATCAGGCTCTTCGAAGACAGCACGCAGGAGAAGCGGGGTTGACAATGCCAGAACAAGGACCATGACTACTATCGAAGAAAAAACATTAGGGGGTATCACGCCTGCCGTGAGCCCGATCTCAGCTGTGATCAAAGCCACTTCAGCGCGGGGAAGCATTCCAATACCCACGCGAAAGGCATCTCTGCGGTCATATCCCATTATCAGCGAGCCTAGGGTGCATCCTGAGATCTTTCCAACAGCTGCAGCGACGATGATTGCAAGTGTAAGGAGAAAGCCTGTTTGAAGTATGGCCGATATGTCTGTTCGAAGGCCGATTTCCACAAAGAAGAAGGGTGCCAGAAAACCATAGGTTATCGTGTTGAATTTGGTGGAGACGTTCTCCTTATATTTAACGCCCAGATTAAGCGTCACCCCTGCCATAAAAGCGCCTACAATATATGCGAGGCCGATTTCTTTCGCAATGAAAGACAAGATAAGTATGAATGATATGGTGAGGGCCATAGGCGCTTCATCCACCCACATCTTATCGATCAGCCCGGCGGCGATGGTCACCAGCTTGGGCACTAATAGAAGAGAGATCGTGAAGAACCCGATTATCATGAAAAGCAGTGTCAGGAATTCGGTTACCGAGAGGAGTTGATTGGTTGTTGCAAGTCCTGCAAGAATTGATAATATGAATATGCCCTGTATGTCATCCATTACTGCAACACCCAGTATGGTTGTGCCTGCTTTAGTGTTTAGCTTTCCAAGGTCCATGAGGGTGCGTGTGGTGATGCCCACGCTTGTGGCTGTGAGGATGCCTCCCAGGAATAGGGCGGTTAGAGTGGGCATGCCGAAGGCTAGTCCGATGATGTAGCCGAGGATGAATGCAAAGACCACGTCGAAGATGGAATCTACCATAACGACTTTGCCAACTTCTTTCATCTTTTCAATGTTGATCTCCAGGCCGGCTAGAAAGAGCAGCAGGATGATCCCAAGGTCTGAAAGCGTGTCCAGCACAGGGGTTCTTTCAAGAATCCCTAGAAAAGAGCCGCCAAGGACGATTCCTGCAAGCAACTCTCCAAGTATAACTGGCTGTCCAAATCTTTTGGTTGCTTCTCCGCCGAGTTTTGCCCCTGTCAGAACTAAAGCTATATTTATTAAGTCATTCATTAAATCAAATCTTTTTTCTTAAGTTTTGTGTTCAATCATTTTTCTGATAATGTCTCTTTTAGAAAGAACACCTACCAGCTTATCGTCAATAGTGACCATAATCCGGTCTACATGCTGTTTGATCATGAGCGCCACCGCATCTTCAACCTTGACTTCAGGGGAGATTGTGATTGGACTGGACGAAATATTTTTTACGTTCTCACTAATATAGCGGTCTATGTTTTTTATATCCGCCTGTCCGAGCATGAGGCTGAAGTCTTTTGGATCAAGATAATCATAGAGAAGCCTGATCAAGACGATGTCTTCACCCAGCACCCCTTTAAGCTCATCACCGTCTAACACTGGAAAGCTGTGGTAATAATGGGCTTTATAGTGTTTCAGAACGTCGTCGATAGTGTCATCTTCCTTTAAGCCGACGATTTTTTCATGCGGAGTCATAACGTCCTTAACATAAAACCCAACCATGTTTTTTCTCAGCCTCTCTCAGTATAAAAACATTTTTATCGGTTAAAGGGCGCGCTGAGGATGAGGCACAACATTTATCTTTCAAATAGTTGGGGGGCCGGCCTGTTGAAAAAACCCGACCATAGATGCGGCTATTTTGTTGTGAGATGACGCCTCAATATCTTGGAATAAATCCAGTCTTCGCCGTCTCTGTTTTCAATTTCTTGAAGCGTGTTTTTAACCGATGAATCCATGTAGTCAGCGTGAAACAGCGCGATTGCCTCTGGAAAGGCAGGGAGCTTTGGAGAGCCGTATTCCAGCTCGCCGTGATGGGATAGTATCATGTGGATTATCTTGTTGCGAAGCCCTTCGGGAAATCCCTCGATCGCACCGGCATTTCTGCTCACCCTCTCTGCGGCTATCTGGATATGACCTATGAGTCTGCCCTCCTCCGTAATATCGATGCTTGCGCCGGCATTGTATTCACGGGTTTTACCGCTGTCATGTAGCAGGGCGCCTGTAATTAGTAGGTCTCGGTCCAGTTTGTAGAAGCCGCAGATTGCGTCACAGAGCTTTGCCACATTCACGCTGTGTTCAAGGAGTCCGCCGAGATAGTTGTGGTGGTTTTGCCTGGCTGCCGGTGATTTTTCAAAGGATTTTCTAAATGCTTCATCGTCGAAAAAACTGGACACTAGATTTTTTAAGTCAGGCTTTGAGATACTTTGTATAAACTCAGTGAGTTCAGCTTTCAGCCTGTCAATTACATCCTCTGGTAGAGTGGGCAGAAAATCAGATGCATCGAATTCACCGGGCTCAGCTTTTTTCACATACTCCTCTGGCGAGCCGTAGCGCACCTCCTCATTAACCGAGATTACAAGTTCTTTGCTGTAGGAATCATTGGTGCATCTGCCCTTTACAGATATCACATCGCCAACAGCAAGGGATGAAAAGAGTGCGGACACTGCGTCCGGGTTTTTCCCGCCCCAATATTTCAAGGAGATATCTCCACCTGAGTTTCCAACGCGCAGGACAAAGAATCGGCCGGTTTTCTTAGAATAATCCCGCAGCCCCTCGCCGACGCCATCCACACTGCGAACTGCGAAGGCTCCTTCCACCGAGTCCCCGTCTTTAAGAGATTTCACATCGATCATAGGTTAAATTGCGCACGGCTTGCTTTTAAATATTAGCGTCAGGATCCGTTGTTTTTTCAAGGCCTTTTTCAATCGCCCTTCGCTTCGCCCTGAAAATCTCAATCGCCCGCTCCTGACTTTGAATAGCTTCCCGAAGACTCTCTGAATCCTCTCCGCCGGTTACATCAAACATCCCCCGAAAGGTTTTCAACATGCTGCGATGAAGGTTTTCAGCCCGTGAAACAATTTCGTATGCGCTGATCTCATCACCTGATCCGATCTCCTGTTTGAGAAGCAGTTTCTTCTGCGATAGATTTTCTAAAACACCGAGAATCTCGGAAACCTTAGATGTGAGACTGTCCTTTGTAATCGGCTTTTGAATATAGTCTAAAAGCTCTGTAATATCCTGGCGAGCAGCATCCTCAGGCATGAGCATCTTCGCAGTAAGCATGGCCACTGGAAGGCTTTTCAAATCCTCCTGCTCCCGAATAAGTTTAAGCGTCTCCCAACCGTCGATACGGGCCATCATAATATCGAGAAGGATCAGATCCGGCTTCAAGTTTTTAAGAATCTCCAGCGCCTGAGTCCCGCTTTCAGCGCCGATGACCTCATGCCCCTCTTTTTGAAGTATTCGCTGAACAAGGATTACAATGTCAGGCTCATCATCAACAATAAGTATCTGCGCCATAGATTCAACCATTAACGAAAAGATGCTGTAAAAAAAAGGCAGACCAGAAAGTCATTATAGATACTGTGGCAGCCAAAGAATTTAAATCTTGCGACACACCGCCTGCTATCGCTTGGGAAAAATATATTTATACTCTGGACAGGGATTTAACTGGTATGAGCGATGATATGATCAAGACTCTTGAAGAGATCGTAGAGGCTGAAAAAGCGATGAAAACCCGGTTTCAAAGGCTTGCTGAAAAGGCTGACACACCTGAGATGCGGGCGCTTTTTAAAGAACTCGCCGCTGAAGAGCAAAACCATGAGCGGGAGCTTGGGGAGAGGCTGACCGCGCTTCGCCTCCTGCGGGACGGGTAGACTGATGAAT
>BDTI01000056.1 GCA_002923215.1 archaeon BMS3Abin16
GAGGAAGCTCTCCGTCGATTCCACCTTCAGGAAAGTGCAGGGGAGCTGGATTCGGAACTGAGTGCGAAGGAAATAAAAACCTTCGCCGGACTTTGGGTTGAGCACACACCAGGATTCCGTGTTGTTGTGCAGTTTACTCGCAATGGCGAAGAGACCATTAAACCCTATCTGGGGAAGTACCCTGAGTTAGCTAACGTTGTTGTGGTGCGCACTGCAGACGTATCGTTGGCAGAACTCCAAATGACTCAGGCCAACGCTTCATCTTCTGCCCGTACTTTAGATATACCTGTGGGATCAGGGATCAATGTACGCGAGAATCGTGTTGAATTGTATGTGGCTAAGGCAGACATGAACCGGTTTGATGGCGCCGTGCGAAAAAATGAGATAAGATTAGCTGATAAAGTTAGGGTGATCCTAGTCGAAGCAATTGAAACCGTGGAAACCGGCCCGGTCATCGTGAATGAGGGGAAAGGCTATCCAAATGGAGGGCTTATTGTTTTGTTGATTGGATTGGCTGTCATGCTTGCAGTGTACTGGGAAAAACGAGGTTAGGTTGGCCAATATGAGACGAAATAATAAAGTGTTATTTGCAGCGTTTTGCATTATACTTCTTGGAGTTGCAGTAATTTTGCTGTCCCTTTCCAATCATTTTTTAGGCGGTAAGATATTCTATTTACAGAGCCCTGACATCACTGTTAAGCACGGCCCTGAGAAAATCATCTTAAAAAAGGGGGATCCAGGGTATGCTGAGATCTCCAGAAAGGCCATGGATGTGATTTCTCAGCCAAAAGACACTTTGTTGTTGCAGGTTGTGGGCGATTTTGACAGTTATGCTGGAAACCTGAGCTACGTCCAGTTAGATGTCGATTATCCATTAAAAGGTAAACGCAGGTATTTTGCCCTCATTGACGATTATTCTCCCTGGGAGGGTGAAGTTTACTGGTGCAGGCTCGACCTGCTAAATGGGTGCGAAGGTTACTCGGCGTATACAACTAGGAATGCTGAGGGTTTCAAGAGCCTTGAGGAGGCTATCGATAAGGAGCTTTGACCACCTCTTAAACATCAGGCTAAATCCAAGCCCGCCTCTCTTGGGTCTTTTGACCTTCGGCTGGAGACAAAATCAATGGCACAGCTCGGTGAACCGGTTCCTTTAAAGCTTACACTGAAGAACATAGAAAACAGCTCGATTGCTACATATCTGGCTGGCATGCCAGACTATGGATTCACAGGGAGCTATGACTTCATTGTTATCGATGAAGAGGGCTCAGAAGTTTGGCGGTGGACCTACGACAAGGTTATCCTGACCATACTTTCAGAGATGACCTTGGAGCCAGGTGAGGAACTGGTGTTTAAAGGAGTGTGGGAACAAATCAATAACAACGGCAGTCCTGTAGGAGAAGGCACATATTTTGTCCGTGGGACTCTGGACTTTGGAGACCCGCCAGAGAACTACAGATTAGAAACAGAGCTTAAGAAGCTGATGATTCTGCCTGTTGAGGAGCCTTCGCCGTCTGATCCAGATGAGGTGGGCAGATGAAAGATAAATTGTCAGAAAAAGTAAAGTTCGTTTTTTACATCGCAGTCCTAGTTTTAATTATCGCGATTGCGGTTTCTGTAGGGTTGATATTCACTGAACAATCAAAGCCAAAGAGCTTTTACAACACGGGTGTTGCAGACGATGCGTACATCTCGATGGCAAATCAAAACCCCACGGCCCAGCTTTTCTTAAAAAGATATCCCGAAGCCTCTGCTTATGTTGACCGGAGCGGAAGATTGGCAGTTGATTATAGAATTGATAGAGAGATAGATCCCAACACCAGCCACTATTTGAGATTAAGGGTGTTTATCGATCCGCGAACCAACGATACTGGCGACATTTTTCTTGAATGCTTCAATGGAGACCGTACTTTCAATGATGCCCCTGAAAAGATTGAATATTATCTTGAAAGATGCTTCCAAGATCAGGACAAACACAACATGAGCGAGGACGCTACAGGCTTTAAGGGTGTTAGTGAAGATTACTGGTACCTTTATGATTACAGATACAAAGTAGAGAGCACGGTAGGAGGCCCAGTTTCGGCTGAGGTGAACAGGAGCAAGAACCTTTCATCCAGGCTCCGCAGTGGAGATATGGTCATCTTCTATTCTGGTTTTGCTTCAGTACTAAGTGAAACCGATGCTGTGGAGACACTTGGGATAGGCTGGAGAGACCTGAATGTAGGAAGAATTGAGGAGATACTGAATTTAACCCTCAAAATAAATTGCCTTCGCCCATGCACCGACTTTGAAGAAATCAGCCCTAATGTTAGGCACGCTGTTCTAAGGTCAGAAGTTTGTGTGCCCATCGAAAAGATGCTGTACATTGTTCAGGATGAGAGGGTAAAGGAGCAAACCGGCATAGAAGGGCCAATGCCTCCCCCGAAATTCACAGAAGACAAACCAGTTGAATGTAAAAATTGAGGTGAAAATCGTGAAACTAAAATTTGGAATAGCGTTACTTGTGATGATAATATTTTCTAATTCAGTCTATGCCTCTAACCTGTCGCTCATGAATGCCACGCAAGATAATCTTACTGCTTTCACCTATGCCAGCCCGGTTAAGAAGGCGGCGATAACGTTAAACCGTTATATTGGGCTTCGTGAAGTTGAGTTTACCATCAATGATAACATACCTACCTTTGGGGGGATGTATCTAGATGAGAGCACGTCAACTCTCTATGTATATGTTATCAGTGAAGAGGATGGCGAGAAAGTAAGGCGTGTTCTCGCAGCATATCAGGACGAGGTTCATATCGAACTACTCCAGGGGAGATACACATTCAAAGAGATGATGGAGTGGAAGAATAGGCTTGAAACCCTTTTTGATGACAGAACACTCGTTGACAGCATAGGAATAATATCATTGGATATAGATGAAACAAAAAATATTCTGAGCATAGGCCTGGAAACCGTCGATGAGTCAAAGATAGAGCAATTAAGGCAGCAATTTCAAGCGCTAGAGATCCCATCAGAAGCTGTGAAAATAGTTGAGACCGGTCCGATTATCCTTCTTCCTAAAAGACCAGATTACTTTAAAATAATCTTGACTGTCATGGTTATCACGTTTGCAATCATCTTGTTAGGTTATTTGAAGCTAAAAGATAAAGGACCCTTATGAAAACGTTTAAATCTATAATAAACTAAAGCAGTCTATGGAGCGGCTTGAGCCACTAGTGAGGGAGCTTGGACTTGAAAACCGGATTTTCATTTTAAAAAGGCTCAAAGACAGAGGGAAAAGTGTTGCCCAGATCAGAAAAGAGCTCAAGGATTCAGGAATTTCCAAGCCCTTCTCCACCGTAGGGAGGTATGTGAAGAGTTTGGAGGATTTACATCTGGTCTGTGAGGTTCGAAATGAGTTTTATCTGAGTTTAAAAGGCCGCCTTGTCCTTAGATGGATTGACGGCCTCGAACATGAACTCGTCGGGTTCGAAGGAGTGGAGACGTTTCTTTTTGAATATCCGATTGATTATCTTGCTGATGAGCTTCTTTTTGGGGTTCACGTACTTGGACTTTCTGAGCGGGTGGAGGATACTTTCAACGTAATGTGGAACACTGTAAACGCTGTAAACAGTGCTGAGAAAGAAGTGCTCGTGGTGAACACTGATATCATAAACCGTGAGTTTGGTGAGCTGGCAGTTGAAAAATGTGTTAAGGGATTGAGGCTTTCAGCTGTAGTATACTCTTCAACGGTTAAGGAACGGATCGACATGCTTAATGATATCATCAAAGAAAAGGGTATTTGCGGAAGCAGTTTGAAGGTGTTAAAGGAGAATTTTGTTTTCAAGTCAATTGACGGCACCGCGCCAAATCTGATAATTGCAGATGATACAGGTGCTGGAATCTCGCTTCCCAACCCTGAGGGCACAAACTCGCTGACGCCTGCTTTCAAATCTGCGGATAAGGAATTTATAGACTGGGTTCGAAGCATATTTGTCTGGCACTGGAGCAGAGGAGAACTGGTGACGTGGTGATGGATTATTCTGTGCTGGCAGGTGTTTATGAAAGGCTTATCGCGAATCCTTCGAAACTTGAGAAGACCGCGATACTCGCCGAATTTTTGAGTGGTGCCCCTGCAAGCCTTCTCGAAATTTTGCCTCACCTGATTACGGGCGACATCTTCTCAGAGTGGGATCGGGAGCTTGGAGTTGGGCCGGGGCTGCTCTACAACGCCGTTGCATTTGTATCCGGCGTTAGTAAAAGAGAGCTTGAAAACTCGATTCGCGTGCACGGCGACACCGGGCTTGCAGTCCAAGAGATTTTTGAGCGCAAGCCGCAGACAACGCTTTTTTCTGAAAAACTCACTGTTGAAGGCGTTTATGAAAGCTTTACAAAGATCGCCGCTGCCTCAGGCAAAGGAGCGCAGAATAAAAAAATCAAGATTCTCTCCGACCTCCTGTCAAACGCGACACCGGTTGAGGCAATGTATCTTGTGCGAACAGTTCTATCAGAGCTTCGAATCGGGGTTGCCGAGGGTCTTCTTCGCTATGCCATCGCATCTGCCTCTGACGTTGTAAAATCTGTTGTTG
>BDTI01000057.1 GCA_002923215.1 archaeon BMS3Abin16
AGCCATCAAGTTGAGTTACCTCTCTAACAGCCTCAAGCACCATATCTCTACACATGCCACATAGAGTGTCAAAAAAATGAAATGACCTAAAAGCATGGCGTGTTATAGAAACATCAGCTTTTTTCAGAGAACCTCAAGTTTTCCTAACCTGCCTGCTGAAACCTGCATATTGTTGTTAAATGTCGATGCCCAGCCCTTTGTTATCTTTATTGTGTCCCCCTCATTCACCTTATCAATATCTTCATTCCAAAGGGTAACTGTAACTTGACCTGTTTCATCCTCGCCAATGAGACTGCACACTCTAAGAGACCGTTCACCCACGGTTCTCGGCTCTTCTTTCGCCGTGATCTTAAGTGTTATTTCTTCAACAGGGGTTTTGTTTTTTAATTCATTTACATTCATATGTTTACACACCTCGTAAAATCTGTTATATTGCTTTTGCCTTTTTAAACATTATTATAAGCTGGCTGAAAAAATTGAGTAGACCAAAAAATGGTTCCAAATAAAAATAAAAACCACTTGAAACTGTTACAATGGAACCTCAACACCTGCCATCTCAACGGGCGGAGAACGGTCAAGCGCTTCCCAGGCTGCATACATCTTCTCACCAGCATCAAAGATATCCCAGTTGTTGCCGATGTTTTCATCACGAAGAAATTCTATGAACTCCTTTGAAACAGACTGATGCCACAAAAAGACTTTCACCCTAACAGCGCCTACAGGAATAGCGTACACCGTTGTGTCCCAGTATTGGCCGTCCTCGTATGTTGCGCCGCGGATATAGGCCATCCGCTCCTCATAAGCCCTGTTTGAAAACCCCCTGGGCGGGATCCGGTTGTCCTTATAAATCCAGTTGTTCATAGCAAAGTGAAAAGAGGGCCCCTCCGAAAAGCCGTCCACATCCTTGAGACCAGGCTTTGCCTCATAAACCTTGATTTCATCATCCTTCACAAGCTCTGCAGAAACAGGGTCATACCGCCCTGACTCTTTTATCACACGGCCAGCATCGTCGTAGAATCGTATGTTAAGCCACATCCGCCTGCCCTCTGGATAGCCTGTTGGAAGCTTGTGTCCTGCGAGATTTGTGACTCGAACTACTAGCATATCCCCCTCCCGCCTTGCTTCAAGATCTGCTGCGCTTCGCATCGTCTCCCGCGCCCGCTCCTTAGTCTTCATCAGCGCCTCAACCTCCCCGGGCTCAAGCTCATACATCCAGACCAGCACGTCAGGCATCCACACGCTTGACCCTGCGAATTCATGACGGTAGATATTGTCTCGCAACTCCAGATTCCCTGCATAGGCTGCATATCCCTCCACCGCAGGCATGTGGCAGTCCTGGCATTCAACTCCTTCTTCCGAATAGGCGCTGTAAAGCCATTCACTGTAGGTGGTTTCAACCGGTGTTTCGAGGTTGTAGACGGGGTTGTAGATATCGTGGCATGTGCCGCAGAACTCAGATTTTGTGTGAAACTCCGAGTATTGTGACTTGTGCGGTGACTGTGGGTCGCTGTAGGGACCGCGCCTCACGTAGTCATCTTCAAGGACATACTGGCCGTTTGCGTAGACCATTGTGTCAGGGCGTGACAGCGCCTTTCCCTCCTCTGTTAGCGGGTCCACCATCCGCATGCACAGGTCGCATGCCACGCCGTATTTGAAGTCTTTTTCCTTAAGCGCTGAGCCGTCCACTGGTTCAGAGCGGCC
Organism: archaeon BMS3Abin16; assembly: GCA_002923215.1. Lineage (GTDB taxonomy): Archaea > Hydrothermarchaeota > Hydrothermarchaeia > Hydrothermarchaeales > SZUA-236 > SZUA-236. Next base: position 1,702 of record BDTI01000057.1, read on the forward strand.
TTCAAGCCATGCTGCGGGCGTGTGGCACCGCAGGCAGAAGTCGCCTACCTCAGCAACTCCTTCAAGATCCCTGTTAGAAATAGCGTTCAACGCCAAAAATAGAGGGTCCACTGCTGCAAAGCTCATCATGCTCCCGCGCCAAGTGTCGTAGGGCGAGTAATCGGCGTATCCACCGTGGCAGGCCTGGCATGCCTCGGGCAGAGGTTGGCGGGCTTTTAAGGTCCCGTGGCTGGGTTCCTGGTAGAAAGACAGGGCTAGTGTGCAGAGGCGTTTCATCCACCGGGCGTGGGGTCGGCGTGGGGTCTTCTGTTGTGACAACCTCTCTTGGCCAGTTGAAGTCTATTACAGTTGAAAGCATTGCTACCGACACAACTAGTGCCGCGAAAAACATGATTGATTTAGTGCTGATAACCGTCATTTCGACCCCCGCCGTAAGTAGTATGATTTTTCCATTCTATCGTTAAATAGGTTTCGAACAGGAGGCCTGCTGTTGATAGAAAATATTTATAACCCCTTTGCCCCAAGGTCTCTTGCATGATAGAAGGCGAGGAGATAGAGGAGGTTATATCAGGCTACGCTGAGCCGGCTGTTGGAGTGCTCGGCAGCCACTCGGCGCTTGAAATAGCACATGGCGCACGAGAGGAAGGGATGAAAACGGTTGTGATCTGCCAGAAAGGGCGGGAAGAAGTGTACTCAAAACACTACAAGAATCTTTTTGACACGGTTATCGTGCTTGACAAGTTCTCAGATCTGGCAGACGAGGAGGTCCAGGAACGGCTGCGCAAGCTGAACACAGTCTTTGTTCCCAGCAGGTCCTTTTCAGTCTATCTCGGTTATGATGCTATTGAAAACGATTTTCGCGTGCCACTCATGGGGAATCGGTGGATGCTTCGAATGGAGGAGCGCACCGCCTCGCCAAACCAATACGACCTGCTCTATGCCGCAGATATCAAAGTGCCCCATGTCTTCGAGTCGGCGGAGGATGTGGACAGGCTTGTGATCGTGAAGATCATGGAGAAAGACGGGATTGAGCGGGCTTTTTTCCTTGCTGACAGCCCTGAAGACTTGAGTGCGAAGGCTGAGAAGATGGCTGCCCAGGGGCTTATCGACATCGGTGAACTGGACTCGGCTACAATCGAAGAATACGTGCTTGGCGCAAAGTTCAACGCCAATTATTTCTGGAGCCCCCTCACTGGTGAAGTTGATCTGCTGGGTTTTGACCGGCGGATTCAGACCAGTTTCGACGGCTACATGGATCTGCCGGCAAAGGAGCAGCTCGCCCTTGATATTACGGTTCGAAACATTGAAATCGGCCACTACGGCGCGACTATGCGTGAAAGCCAGATCTCAAAGATATTCAAGGCGGGCGAGCAGTTTGTGGAGGCAACGAAAAAAGAGGCGCCCCCAGGTATGATCGGGCTTTTCGCGCTTCAGGGCGCAGTGGACAAAAACCTTGATTTTTATGTGTTCGACTTGTCGCCGCGGATTCCTGGCTGCCCCTGTGTAGAGACCACATCACCCTATATGAAATATAAGTACGGCCACTCAGTCGGGCCTGGGCGCCGTGTTGCGATGGAGATTAAAAAAGCAGTTGATATCGGGCGGCTTGGAGATATTGTAACCTGAGGTAACAGTCATGATTGAACAAAAAGAGATATTTGAGATCATCGAGGGATATGACAAAGATAATATTTCGATAGCAGTTCTTGCTAGCCATTCAGCCCTGCAAATTCTGAAGGGTGCAAAGGAAATGGGTTTTCACACGATCGCTGTGTGTAAAGCTGGCCGGGAAATGGTGTATGAACGCTTTGGTGTAGCAGACAAGATTATCAGTGTAAAGGACTACAAGGAATTTGTCTCAGACAGGGTTTTGGATGAGCTTCGCGCGCATAACTCGATTCTCATACCCCACGGCTCGCTAGTCGCCTATGTAGGTGTGAAAAACATCGAGGAAAAACTGAAGATACCTTTTTTCGGAACACGCGGGATTCTGCGCTGGGAGAGTGACCGGACGATGGAGCGGGACTGGCTGGAAACCTCAAAGATAAAGCTTCCCAAAGAGTTCAAAGACCCAAGTGAAATCGACAGGCTCTGTCTCATCAAATTTCCAGGCGCGCGGGGCGGGCGCGACTACTTCCTGGCTCGAACACCGAAGTCATATAAGAAAAAGACTGACAAACTCTTCAAAGAAGGCAAGATCTCGCAAGACGACATTGATAACGTAACGATCCAGGAGTACATTTCAGGCGTAAACATGTATGTCTCATATTTTTACTCACCCTTGAAAGACGAGGTAGAGCTCTTTGGAATGGACAGGCGTTATGAGTCAAATATCGACGGTGTGACACGGATTTCAGCAGTGGATCAGATCGAACTCTACGGCGACCCCCGTTTTGTGCCGAGCTACGTTGTAGCCGGAAACTTCCCGCTCGTCGTGCGCGAGTCGCTGCTGGATAAAATCTTCAAGATGGGCGACAGCGTCGTCAAAGTGTCAAAGGATATCTGCCCGCCAGGGATGATCGGCGCTTTCTGCCTAGAAGCTATGGTAAACGACAAGCTCGACCTCATCGTATTCGAAATCTCGGCGCGAATCGTAGCAGGCACCAACCCATATATTCAGGGCTCGCCCTACAGCTACATCATGTACGGCGACAATATGAGCATGGGCAAACGCATCGCGCTGGAGATCAAAAACGCGGTTGAGTCAGGGCAACTCGATAAACTGGTGACATAGGATTACTCCTCCTTCCATCGATAGGTTTTGTGACAGGTTTTCTTGGCAGAGCGCATCTCTCCAACTAGGGTTTTTGCCTCATCCAGATTTCCAGATTTAACCGCCTTCCTGAAACGATTAACCAGCTCTGTGAACGCCTCCAGCTCAGATTCATAGCCCTCACCCTCCGCAAGCGCTCTGCAGCGGTCATTGATGTCAACTAATGCCTCGACAGCAGGGAGAGAGGGAAGTTCACTGCCTTCAATGGTTTTGCGAAGCGCGTTAAAAGATTTTTTCATCTCCTGCTTGACCTCGCTAATCGACTCACCGCTTCTATCACTCACCATCTCTTTTTCACCGCTGCCCTTCATAGTTTCATCACCCCCGGAAATCTGCCATTTCAACTCGATCTCAAGCTTGGCCTTACCCTTTTTCTCCTTATACTCAACCTCAACATCCACAGACTCACCCAAGGAAATCCGCCCGGCCGCAACCTCAAGCTCATCCTTCTCAACAAGCTCAGAAAGCCCCTTGAAAAACCTGGCAAGGCCCCGGCGGCTCATCCTGTTCTTCTCTTCAAACTTCATACACTAATTCACCTCAAATCAAAAATCCAATTGTAAATAAAAGCGTGGTCGCCGAATATACCTTTACCATCTCTCGGTTCGCGGCCGCAACCTCAAACCGATCCATATAATGCTCTTTCAAATGGCGGGTTGCCCGGCCTGCAAATGGCATTGAGAGTAGCGCGAAAACCGTGCCAGGGGGAAAGATGCCGAGCGCCGCCGCAAAACCTATGAAGAGATAGACCGCTGCAAGCCCTCCTGCGAAGAGCCGCACACCCGCTTCTCGTCCAAAGCGAACCACGAGATTTCGCTTCCCATTTTTTTTATCCTCCACGTAGTCCGGGATCTCGTTTACAATTATCATAGTCCACATAAGCAGGCCGGGGAGAAGCCCTGCGAGAAATGATTGAAATGTGAGCTCCTGTGCCTGAATAAAATATGCGCCAACTGTGATTGTCGGACCGTATCCAAGGAGCATCATAAACTCTCCTGCGCCGCGGTAGGCGAATTGAAAGGGCTTGAGTGAGTAGAAGATGGAGATGAAGAATCCTGCTAGCATGATGTAGAAGACTTCGATTCCCCGGACAACTGCGAGATAAAACCCTATTCCAGCAGCTATCACATAGAATAATGTGACAACAGAAATCATCTCCCTGGGCGTGATACTCCCGTCTACGAGCACACCAGACCCGCCGCTATAGGGGTTTTTCACATCTGTTGCAGATGTGTCTGTTCCACGCATATAGTCGTGCCAGTCATCAAGCATTGTAAGGCCGAACTGCACAAGCATCATCCCAATGAATGCAAGGAGGAACATATCCAGATGAAAAACGCCTTTTGCCCGATATGCTACTGCTGTCCCGATGAGAACGGGCATCACACCCTGGGGCAGAAACTTCAATCGAAACGCCTGAATCCAAGCCCGCGCCTTCATAGCCCAATACTCCATGGTCAAAGTTATAATTCTTCTGCCAGACTGTCGCGCTGCTTGCGAGTGGAGATGAGCCGGGCTGTTGTTATCTCGCCCAAGACTGCAAGGTCTTCAGTATGCAGATGTGTCTGTGCGGTTGAGTCAAATAAAATGTTTACAGACGCTGGCAGTTCATCGTCACCGAGCCATAAGACATAGACCAGAGGTAGCCGAGGCAGAACTGGGATTGTAAATGCAAGATCTCCATGTTTGATCGCAGTTCCTCCGAGGTGGGTCACCGCCTTTTTGAACCCTGTTGAATCAGAGGCAAAGATTTCGGCAACAGGATAAACAGCACGATTCAAAAAAGCCCCATTATAAGCTACTCCGCTTGGCAGGGCTCGAAATGACATCAATTCGCCAGAGAAGGGAATATTTTTGCCTCCAATTAGGTAGTGAATTAATAGAATCTTTGTTATCAGATCCACCGCCTCACACGAATAGTTCGCTCGTTTAACGTTGGCATCGGGAAAACCGATTAAAAAATCCTCGCCCAAAAACCTGAGCTGAAACCTGCTGTTCTCATCATCAAAACTTGCCCTGCTGCAAACCGACATCTCAACTGGCTCCATTGTCTGAAAAACTAAAACAGCCTTTTGGAGAGCCGAGTTGTCTGAGTCTTTCATGAAAATCCGATGCCCTATATATCAAATGATTCCAGCATTTTCTGCTTTTTTTTCAGCCTGCGCTGGCGGCTTGCAATAAAGAGCTGGAAGGCTTCGATAGATTTGAATTCCCGGGGTTTTAGTGGTTGAAAATTCCAGTCTGTAGCGTTGAGGCTTGCCACACCGTTTGCAATGTTAGCTGCCTTGTAGGCGTCGCCTGTTTTGATGTAGGATGCTAGATAGGAGCCTGCAAAACTGTCGCCGCAGCCTGTGAAGTCCACCGGGTTTTCCTGATACACGCTTGGGAAGAAGTTTATCTCCCCCTCTGAAACCACGACACTTCCAAAAACACCCATCGTAACGATTACGAGGTTATGCCCTGTCTTCTTGAGTTTTTTCAGTGCCTGCTCAAGGTTTCGCGCATCCATGAGCTTTATTGCCTCATCATCGTTTATCGTGAAGATATCCACAAGTCCCATGAGCTCGATAAGGGCTTTTTTGTATTTCTCAGCATAACCCATGTAGGTGTTGAGCGAGACAACTGCGAAGGAGTTTTCCCGCAGGAAATCTATGATCCGCCTTTGTTTACCAGGATTCATGGGCGCGATGTGAAATCCCCTCGCCTTTAGAAATGAGCGTGGAATGTCTGTTGCCCCGATGTTTCTGCCTGCGTTGAGCTTGAAGTCTTTGTAGTGCGCGGCACCCTGGTTGTCGTATTCTATTTCGAAAAAGGTGCTTTTACCCTCTAGTTTTCTGATGCCTGTTGTGCTGATGTTTGCCTCGGTGAGTATTTTGAGAAAAGAAGGCGGAAAGTCGCGGCCCACCCTGGATACCACACCGGTTCGTGCGAAAACTTTGGCAGCCATGGCCGAGTAGACCGCCGCTCCTCCAAGCTGTTTTTTGACCTTGCCCCTGATCTCAACGTGGTCTATGCTTGTGTGCCCGATTGTAACAAGGTCCGGATGCGCGCCCATAAAAACAAGTTATAATGCGATGCTGCGGGTAGCGTCACGCTCTGTGAGTATGCCTGCCAATCTGTCACCTTCAACTACGCAGACTGTTCCCTCTTTTGTTGAAAGCATAAGTTCAATCGCGGTTTTAAGTTCAGCGCCTCGTTCAACAGTTGCAGCGGAATGTGCCATCACCTCGCTCACCCGTGTTTTAAGTATCTCGACGATATCGTTTGTAACAAGCTTTTCAAAGGCCCCGTTCTGCCCGATAAAATCGATGATCGTACGTGTTGTCACCATGCCCACAAGCCTGTCTTCTGAAACGATTGGAAGCCTTCTAAAGCTGTTTCGAACCATGATCTTCGCGGCGTCGCCGAGGGTTGTGCCCGGTGTTGTAGTAACCACATTGGGCGTCATGAAATCAGCCACCTTCTTTGTGCCAGCCTCCTCAAGCGCAGTCTCGATAAAATCACGTTCTGTAACAATGCCTTTAACATGGTTTTCCCGGTCCACAATAACGAGTCCGCCTCTCTTTGAGGCAAGGACTTTTTTCAAGCCTTCCCGTGCAGACACACCGGAGTCGATTGTGAGAACATCAGTATTCATAACCCGCTTTACAGAGTCGTTGATCGCTGATAAAAAATTGCCGCTGTGGGCTTTGCTTATAAGCTGGTATTTCCCTCCGCCGCCGATGAGATCAACAATATCGCTTGAGCCCACAATCCCAAGGAGCCGACCAGTGCCTGAGTCGGTTACGGGAAGCCGTCTGAACCTGTGCTCAACCATTCGCTCGATTGCAGATTTGATTGTAGATGTGGGTGGAGTTGTTACAACATTTAATGTTGCTATGTCCATGATTGAGCCTGAATTTGACCAGCCCTGCATCCTATCCCTCAAGATCTTCCCGGCAGTCGTCGCAAAGGTATCTGCCGTCCACCTTTGTCAGGTTATCAGTGAATGTCCCGCACTCGTCGCATATCCCGCCCTCGGAAATCACATCTGATGCAGGCTCAATCGCTTCATCAGGGTTTGCGCATATCGCATAGAGTTCTCTGAGGACTTCGATTGTGTTCGGTGAAATAGCGAGGATGTCTGATGCGGTGAGAATGCCTTTTACCTTCCCATCTTCGGTTACTGCAAGCCGGCGGATGCCTTTTTTCACCATCTTTTTCGCAGCGTCGGTAATCGTCTTTTCACTGGGAATAGTGACCAGATCGGTTGTCATGATGTCTTTTGCAAAAACGGTTTTCGGATCTTTACCAACTCCCACGACCTTGTAACAGATATCCCGCTCCGTTACAATGCCTTCATTGTCCCCGTTTTCAGTGATAATTATTGATCCGACTTTATGTTCAGACATAATCCTGGCAACCTCGACAACAGTGGCGTTTGGCCTTGCTGTAATGAGGTTTGTTGACATTGCTTCTCTAATTCTTACGCTAGTTTCCATCAGAATCCTCCAGTGTATACTTCTTTTATCAGGTCATGCTATACTTATTTTTTTGGTTTTGCCCTTTTTTGTTTTGAAGTGCAGTTTGGGTCGATGCAGCTTAAAATCTTTTTCCTTCCGAAACTGAGACCCACCATTGGAAGGCCGCAGGCGTTGCATGTCTTGTCAGTAGGCTTTACAGGCACCTTCTGAGGGAGGGGAAATGAATTTCTGCACTTAGGATAGCCGCTGCATCCGATGAACTGCTTGCCAGTCTTCGGATTCTTAACAATGCGCAGCTCACCGTCACACTCACTGCAACTGCCTACAAACTCCTGCTTACGCTTCGTAACGGTAAAGGCCTCGAACAATAGGGCGCCGATCTCGCTTTCCTTCTCCTTGAACTCGGCAATAACCTTAACAAGCTCCTTCTTCGCCTCCGAAAGCACCACCTCTTTTGAAGTCTCCTTCAACCGAATCTTTTCCACAGACTCTTCAAAACGCCGTGTAAGCTCTTCATCGATTATCTCAGGCACATAGCGTTCAAGCGCGCCGATAACAGCCATTCCTGCGCCTGTAACCTTCATCGGTATCTCTTTGATGTATCTGCGCCGATAAAGTGTGTCAACTATCTCAGCCCGCGTTGCCTTTGTGCCAAGCCCCTTAGCCTCAAGCTCGCGGATAAGCGAAGCAGGATTATACCTGAAAGGCGGCTTTGTCTCACCCTCGGAAATCTCCACGTCAAGCACAGGCAGAAGAGCGCCACCCTGAATACTTGGAAGCACCTTTTCATCGATCTTCACATAGGGATAGAATTCAAACCAGCCTCTGGACTTGATCACTGTTGCTGCGAAGAAATAAGGCTGCGCTCCAAGCATGACATCAACCGTCGTGGTTTCAAGAACCGCGGTTTCACCGAAGGTTGCCAGAAACCTGTGGACAATGAGCTTGTAAAGCTTTTCTTCAAGGGTGCCCAGCTTCTTTGGAGCAACACCAGTTGGATAAATAGCTGGATGCGCAGGGTCGTCCTTTTTACCCTGCCGTGGATAGAGCTTCTCCTTCTGAAGCAGCGCTGCCGCAGGTTCAAAGCCTTTGAGTTTTGAAAGTGTTTCAATGAGCCTGCGAAAACCGATTGCCGGCGGATACTTCTGCGAACTCGTACGGGGATAGGAGATGAGCCCGTTTTCATAAAGGGTCTGGGCAAGCTCCTGCGTCTTTTTTGGATTGAATCTGAAAACACGGTAGGCCTCGCTCTGAAGCTCACCGAGATCAAATGGTACAGGAGGATATCTATTCTTCTCCTCCTTTGAAACTTCGGCCACCCTAGCCTCGGAAACCCTTGAATCTTTAAGCACCGCTTCTGCCTCAGCCTTGTCTGAAAAACGGCCCTTGCGATGCCCTGCTTTTATCTTGGACCCGCCCACGTCCAGACTTGCAAATAATTCGTAGAACGCCTCTGGAACAAAGGCTTCAATCTCGCGCTCGCGCTTCACAAGAATAGAGAGCGCCGGCGTCTGCACCCTGCCCGCGGAAATAGAAAATCTCCCGCCTTTGAGCCGGGTGGAGTGCATAAGCGCCCGTGAAATATTGATGCCCCAGTACCAATCCATGATATGGCGGGCTTCACCTGCGTCAGCAAGCCCGTGGTCCACAGAATCAAGCTCTTCAAAGGCCCTGCGAAGGTCATGTGAGACTAGCGTGGAAAACCGCATCCTCTCAGCCTCTGTTACACCACATGAAAACCTGAGCGCGTTATAGCCGAGAAGCTCGCCTTCAATATCCCAATCTGTGGCGATGATAAATCTGTCGGCATCCTTTGAAAGACTGTGCAACGTGTCGATGTAGCCTTTGGTGTAATACTTGCCTTTCTCAATCTCATAAAGCGGCTGCCATGAGAGGTCAAACTCTGGAAAATCAAATCCATCTTTGCCGGCTTTCAGACTGTAGAGATGCCCGGCAGCGGATGCGACATAGACCTCGTCGCCGTTCTGTTCAACCTGAAAATAGGATACACGGCCACGTCTCTTTCGAGTAGCAGTCCCAGGCAGCGCATAGGCTATCCTCTGGGAAACCTTGGGCTTTTCAGTAATTATCAGCGTCTTCATTTAATATTCGGCCTCAGGCCACCATTACAGTATAATATATTTATATAGAGTTCGGTCGAAACTGCCGCCGCAAAAATCCCTATGTTTATCAAGTTCCGACCGCAAATTATAATATCTTGTGGCGACATAATAGTAATTAGAAAAAATTGGGGGTGAATAGTCTATGCAAATAAAGGATATTATGTGCGATGACGTAGTCAGTGTCTCGCCTGATGCGAGCGTTAAAGAGGCTGCGAAGAAGATGAGAGATGGCAACTGCGGGACTGTTGCAGTGATTGAAGATGGCCGCCTGGTAGGTATGCTCAATGACCGGCAGATAGCGGTAAATGTTGTTGCCGGCGGCAGAAATCCGTCGCGTGTTCAGGTGGGCGAAGTGATGAGCAAGAGACTTGTAACCAGCACGCCTGAGATGGATATAATCGATGCTGCGAAGATCATGGGCAAACACCATTTTCGAAGGCTTCCAGTCGTTGACCGCGAGCACCACTTGAGAGGGATCGTCTCTATCTGTGATCTGAGCCGTCCGCTTAAAGAATATACGGACAGCGTTCTCGACGAGCTGATTCGAGAGCGTCCAACTCGGCCCGCGCGTTTCGGCGAAAGCCAAACGATGCCGCAGTGGATGTTTGCCTAAATAAAGCCCTGTAAACCGTTGTCGCCTGTTATTTGTAGGTTGGGTTAGGGCTGGTTTTGGATGCGCCCTTTGCCCTTTATTTTATGGTCGGCCTTGACCTTTTTATCTCCCGGCGCAAGACCTCAACAGTACGAAGCGCGTCTTTTTCAGCCACGATAAATGCAGTCTCAGCATGGCTTGACATCATCTCAACCACGTTGATTCGCTCTAGTGCGAGGATGTTTGCCAGATGGGCAAGCACACCAGGTGTTGATGTTATTTCGCCAGGACTTTTCACAACCACTATTGCTAGGTCCGAGTATATCTCTAAGATATCAGTTCCAAGTGCCTGTCTGAGCCCTTCGATGGATGTGACGTCGGCGACGATTGTTAGGCTTTCCATACCCTGCAGCAAGATGTAGGTCCCTTCGGTCAGTATCTGTTTTATCTCCCTTTGCGCGCGGCTCTGCCCGACGCCTATGGTTGCTGCTGCCATGTCGTATTTGAGGTTGACAATGCTTGTTGCCAGTATTTTTTCAAGCCCTGATGCCTTGGTTCTGCGCTTTTTCTGGGGCAGCCTTCGAAGTGCTGTAACTATGCTTTGGATGTTTGGCTCAGAGTCCAGTTGTTTTGTGAGTTCGCTCCCTATTTCTCTTGCGAGCCCACGGTAGTTTACTATGCCCATTGCCATGTATCGGTCGAGGTAGGGGTATCGTTCCAGCGTGCGCCGTGTTGCCTCAGATAGGTTCATTTTATCGCCAAATATTTCATTTATCTTTGTTTTGAGTCAAATGTGACAGAAATATTAAATAAGTGACACATACTTAATACTTACGGTGCAAGAGATGCAGGCAGTACTGATATTAGAAGACGGCACAATCCTTGAGGGAGAGGGATTCGGAGCTGAAGGCGAGGTCTTTGGCGAGGCAGTGTTCAACACAAGCATGAGCGGCTACCAGGAGGCGCTCACAGACCCCAGCTACAAAGGTCAGATCCTCACACTCACATATCCACTCATCGGAAACTACGGCGTCAACAGGGATGACTTTGAATCAGAAAAGATTCAGGTAGAAGGCTTTGCAGTTAGGGAAAACTGCCACAAGCCCTCGCACCACGCATCTAATAGCACGATCGACCGGTTCCTCAGCGATCAGGGCATCCCAGGGATATCAGGCATTGACACACGGGCGCTCACAATCAGGATGCGGGCCCAGGGCACGATGAAGGCCATGCTCAAGACATCATCGGAAAAGATCGACACAGATGGACTCGTTGAATCAGTACGACAGAGTCCACATATAACCGAAATGGACCTAGTGCATCAGGTAACAACAAAAGAGCTGAAACGACGCGACATCGGTGCAAAACTCAATGTGGCCGTGCTCGACTGCGGCATGAAGCTTGGAATCGAAAACAGCCTGCTCCAGCGCAGTGTGAATGTAATGGTTGTCCCGGCTTCGACGCCTGCAAAGGATATTCTCGCACTAGAGGCTGACGGGATGCTTGTGACAAACGGACCCGGCGACCCCACGAGAGCAGATTACGTAATTAAAACCATTGCTGATCTGAAGGAGGAGCTGCCCATCTTCGGCATATGCTTCGGAAACCAGCTCACATCCCTCGCGCTGGGCGCAGAAACATACAAGCTCAAGTTCGGACATCGGGGCTCAAACCAGCCTGTAAAGGACCTGGCAACCGGCAGGGTCTATATCACATCTCAGAATCATGGTTTCGCCGTGGACGCAGAAAGCCTTGACGGCACAGGGCTTGAAGTCAGCCATATCAATCTCAACGACCAAACAGTAGAGGGCGTCAGGCACAAAGAGCTGCCCATCGCAACCGTGCAATACCACCCAGAGGCCAACCCAGGGCCGAAAGACAGCGCATATCTATTTGATGAATTCATTAAGGTTATAGAGGAGGAGAAAAAATGAAGGCGTGGAAAAAAGGGGTGGTAATAGGAGCGGTTTGGGGGGTTTTGAGTGAAATACCGTTTCTTATAGGTGGATGGCAAAGCACCCAGCCAGTAGATATACTCTTTAAATGGAAAATATTGGCATTTCCTTCTTATTTTTCTGAATTAATATTACATTCATTGATAAAAGATGCAGAAATCACAAAATTTGGTTTTATTGTTGTTTTACTTTTACCTATCCTAATCGGCGTTTTAATCGGGTCAATCATCGGCTCATTAGTTGGTTTTATAATCGAAAAATACAAACAGCGGAGGTCCTCCTTGTGATTTATCACAAAGATGTTTTCGGTGTCGAGCGACCGAGGACGAGGACAAAGTCCGAAGTCGGAGGGAGGGTGACAAATGCCTCTTCGCTCTGACATCAAGAAGATCATGATCATCGGAAGCGGGCCCATAGTTATTGGACAGGCCGCTGAGTTTGACTATTCTGGGAGCCAGGCATGCAAAAGCCTGCGCGAAGAAGGCTACACGACTGTTTTGGTTAATTCAAATCCGGCGACGATTCAAACCGACCCTGACACGGCTGACGCGGTCTATGTGGAGCCTCTCACGACTGAGATACTGGAAAAGATAATTGAAAAAGAG
>BDTI01000058.1 GCA_002923215.1 archaeon BMS3Abin16
AGTGGGTTGTCTGTAACGTTTGCAGCCACCACATGCGGCTTTAAGAGCTCAGCCTGGTGAACGATTGTGTCACGATTCGCGCCCTTCGGCGGATCGACCTCGCCAGAAATGGTAAACTCGCTTGATTTAATTGACTCCATGAATTTGCTGAGCGCCATCTTAAACCGCCTCCGTAAATTTACGGGGATGGGCCATGACCTTGAAGTCCTTCGCAGGCTTTATGGTCTTGTTTTTGTCGAGCTGGCCCAGCTCTTTCAGCCGTTTGTAGATGAGTATCCATGCGCAGTCATTGGTTCTGTCAACCTCGCATTTACCGGCGTAGACTCCGCCGCAGGGGCCGTTCAAAAGACTCTTTGGGCACCTTGTTATCGGACATATTCCACCTGTCAAGTGGAGGATACAGTCGCCGCATGCAAGGCACCTTTCTGCAAGCTCAGAGTCAAATCGCCTCCCGGCAAACCTTGTGTCAAGAGCCGGGTAGACCGGTATTTGCGCGAGTCCTGCTACGCTCTGCACACCCACGCCGCATGCCATAACCAGTATAACATCAGCCGAGCCGAGGGCCTCACTACCCTTAATATTTGTGAAATCTGTAAGCGTGCAGTGTCTGCCCTGAGTGGAGGCAAAAACCACAGAAGCGCCAGCGCCTGAAAGCCGGTTTGAAAGAGATTCTACCTGCTCTTTTCCACCCGTGTTATAAAGGCTTGCGCACCCCCCGACACAACCTAATATACCTACCTTCTTCCCCTGAACCATCTCAAGTATGTCGTCAAAGGACTTTTCAGATGTAACAATCATAATATATCACCAGAGGAGACTAGGAGACAACCATTTATCAATTTTTCTAAGTGCTACTGAAAAGACAAAGCGTCCTCGGCCTGTAATTCGAAAAGTACGTGGCCATGGGAAGGCTAAGCGTTTTTGTGGTGTAGGGTTGGAATGCTATTAGGGCTGGACCGTACCCATAGAATATCCGGCATCCCGACAAAAGCTATAAATATCCATGGCCCATATTTTTCGATGGGAGAATGCGAATATGATAACCAAGCTCAGCAAGGTCTTTGGAAAAGAGGTTTACACAACCTCCGGCGCCAGGGTAGGGCGCGTTGTAGATGTTAATATCGATGTAAACACGCGCAGCGTCTCAGACATTTTCATCTCAAACCTGGATTCAGCCTTTCAAAAGAAACAGGGCATTGAAGACAAAAAAGGGATCATATATTCATACAGCGGTATTCGAAATATTCAGGATATCGTGCTTGTGTCTGATATGAAACCCCTGATTTCTGAATCAGTAGATGAATCCGCCGCCCCTGAAGAGCCCGCGTCAGAAGCGTATTAGAATTTCAGACATCCTTTTTAGACCGATATTTTTATTAACCCTGCCCGATTTCTTTTCGATGTGAGACCATTATGTCTGTTTCAACCTATGCCTATGTGAACGCTCGAATCGGTGGAATGAAGTCCTTTTTATTTAAAGAAGAGGATTTTCGCGGTTTGATTGAAAGCCGCAATCTTGAAGAACTCGTATCACTGCTTAAAAACACCCATTACAGCGCTGCAATCACAGACGCGAACGTGCTATCCCTTGAGCTCCAGCTTAAACGCAGCCTCTATACTGATTATCTCAAGTTAGTGAACTGCGTCGAAGGCCGGCCCAAGGAATTTATCCACAGCATGGCGAAAAAATACGAGGTTGAAACGCTTAAAAGCCTTGTGAAAATGAAGTTTCTCGGAATCACACTATCAGAGTATCTCATACCCTTCGGAACCGTTGACGAGACGCTTATTGAAAAGATTATGCGTGCAGACGGCATATCCGGCCTGATCGAAGTACTGCGGGGGACAGAGTATTTTGAGCCCTTAAAGCATATACAACAGATTGTGGGCGAACCCAAGGAAGAAGAAGTAGTCATTGAAAACGGCCAGGGACAGGACCTCCCCTATATCAACGCCCTTGACGCCCATTATTTCCATGGTGTAAAGGAATCAATGGATAGGCTTTCTAAAAAGGATAAATCCATGGTTAAACGTTTTGTAGGATTTAACATAGATCTCTCTAATCTGCTCATGGCCCTCAGACTCCGCGGGATCACTGTAGACGCTGAGGAATACTTCATCGAGGGTGGTGAAAGCTTTACACTTAAGCATTTCAGGCTTGCAGGCGCCCTTGACGATTTGAGCCGGCTTCCAGAGATTGTTCCCCGGCGTTTCATCGAACTAACCTCTGAGGCGCTTTCCAAATATAATGAAAAACCATCTTTGCTCTGGTTTGAACTTGTAACAAAAAAACAGCTTCTAAAGGAGAGTAAAAAGCTTTTCCTGGGCTCAAGGTTTCATATTGGAACGATTATCGCGTATCTTAATCTCAAGGAAAATGAGATATCAAACTTGATAACGATAATCAAGACAAAGGATGAGTCATTCCCTGCCAAAGAAATCGAGGAACTACTTGTATTAGTCTAAACAGTTTCAGGGGTTATTGTTATTAATTTCGTGGAGGCATGTTTCAACTCCATCTTCTCTCAATTGTCCGTCATATCGTTTTATTCCATTAATCCATATCTCAGCCTCACTAGAACAGTAGTAGACAATAGATAAATCGAATTAAAAAAAGATTAAATGCAGGTTAGATGGAGATTTTAACTCTAATCTGTATCCATGCCCAATTTATATCCGGATTGTTAAACTAGAAGTATTATCCACACAATTATGTAGAGTATGAAGAAGAATATTATGGCTGCGTCAACAAACCTGTCGAACAGCGTTTTACCGTCTTTTTTTGATGGAGCATTTTCTGAGTGCATTTCAATCTAACTACCGCTGTTAAGCAGAATAAAATGAGAGAATTGCGCTGAGAAAAAAAGAAGTTCTCTCAGCGACGATTTTTGTGTTCCAAACTTTAACCTGGAATCTTGCTTATGAGCATAAATGCAATAACAAGACCGTATAGAGCCAGACCTTCCGCAAGAGCGACGATGATTACACCCCATGTGGCTATTTCTGGTTTTTCAGCCATTGCAGCCATTGCAGCGCTTCCTGCGTGGGCGATTCCATAGGCTGATGCAAGTGCCGCAACACCGATCGCGAAGGCCGCTGCAAGAGCGATCTTCCAACCGTCTGCGCCAGCTCCTGCGCCGGTGACGGCTTGTTCGGCGTCCTGTGCCGCAACTGTTCCTACTGCAAAAAGTAGCATCATACATATTGCTAGTACCTTCAATTTTCTATCCATCCTTTCACCTCTAAGTAAAAATTATTAACTCCGCATAACTTTGCTGTGAGATAGTAGTAATCCTTTTTAAATCTTTTTATCCACAGTCGTATATTTCCTGATAAAACCCAAGGGTTTGAAGGGTCTTCCAGTTCCCTTGTAGAACTTTGAGAATATCTCATAGTAGTGCAGCCTCATAGTCTGGATGAATGCCACGAAGAGCTCCATTACAATGATTACAATATTCATTATGACAAAGACCGCTGCCTTTCCAACGAATCCCATTGTCGTGGGCGGCATCATCTCAATGATTAGGACCATGATAAGGCTGAGCGCGCCGTGAATGATTGCGAGAATAGCAACCCTCATAAATGAAATCGTGTTTACCAGAAGTTTTACCAGCCCTTCAAAAATGGCCTCCACAAAGGAAACCATGAGGGGCTGCTCCTCAATTTTCCAGCCTCCGAGAAACATGACAATAAGCGGTAGTATGACCAGGGGGATGATGAGCAGGTCTGTTGCAATTCCTCCAAGGTCGGTTCCGTGCTTTGATATCATATATGCGCCGCCAAAGAGCATCCAGATGCCTGATATCCCGTATTTGGATACGATGGCCTCGGCATATTTGTGGTGTGCCATCTCGTTTGCCACGTTTGCAAGCATGGCGATTGTGAGGATGACCACGCCCAGTTTGAGTGACGCGCCGAGCAGGGCGTTCATGTTTGTGGATGCAGCGTGCACAGGGCTCAGCCAGAGAGGCTCGAACAAACCTTCAATTGAGAAAAAGGCGCCGTACAAAAATCCTACAAGTGTTGCCGATATTCCGCATAGCATGATTGTTTTTCCAGCCTTTTTTAGTGTCGGGTCAACTGTCGGTCTGGATCCAATGAAAAATCCGAGAAGTGCGATAACTATGCCTTGCCCTACATCGCCGAACATGAACCCGAAGAGGAGAGGAAATGTAATGCTCACAAGGCTTGTGGGATCGTACTCATCATAGGCGGGTGTGCCGTATGCTCCGGTAATGACTTCAAGGGGCGCTGAGACACGGGGGTTTTGAACAAGTGTTGGAGGAAACTCTGTTTTTGACGCGTCCTCTGTCTCGATCGTGGCAAGACCCTCGGACTCTTCACGGATGATGTTTGAAATATTGTAGACCTGGTTTGATGGCACCCAGCCGTGAATGACATAGGTTTCAACGGTGCGGCCAAAGAGCGTCATAATCTCGTCAAGGATTTTTTCAAACTCAAGCAGTTCTTTAAAGACATTGAGGTTTTTCTCCTCTGACATGGCCAGTGCTTTGAGACGGTGAAACACCTTTTTTTCCTCTAGATCAAGATTTGTGATGCGTTCTTTAAACTCGATGAGCGCGTCGCTGAGCTCGAAGTCCTTGAATTCATCAGGCAGATCAAGGGGTTTGAATGTGTGCAGGTTCAGTATAAATGCAATCTCTTCGCCATGTTTTTTCATGGCAACGATGAACACGATGGATCTGTCGTCTGAAAGGGGGTGTGAGAAGAATGCGTAGTCTGTTGTTACCTTGGATATGTCCTGCTGAACGATTTTTACTTCGTCTGTTGCAATGCTTCCGATGGCCATGTATATATGGACATATTTTCGCTCATATTCTTCTCTGATGCTTGAGTAATCAATATTGAGTTTTTCAAGGACTTTTAGTGTTTGAAGCTGGGTTTCAAGTTTCTCCCGTTCATCTTTTATCTCGTGCATCCGGGTGTAGAGGTTGCGGGCGTTTTCCTCAAGGGTATTGAGTTTTTCAGCGATTTCTTTGAGTATTTCTTCCGATGTTTTCTCATTGACAGATACTTTTTCGATTGGCGTTCCATTGGTTTCAGGCTTGATTCCGAGCTCTGCGAATATGGCGCGAACTTCCTCTGCACGGGAGAGTAGCGACATTGCCTCAACCGTTATTGTTGACTGCTTTCCCTTGTCCTCAATCCCCTCGATCTCAACGTTTTCAAGCTGGAAGTTCCCCTCATCAAAAAGCCGTCTTAAAACTTTTTCTTTTTTATCTTTGTGAAGGATAATCTTGAGTTTTTTCATCCGCACCGGCTTTTTCACAATCACACCTCTGTTTAAACAATTAATTCTGATTTATATTTCATATTTATTAAAACTATATAAAAAGGTATCTCCTTGGATTAATCATGAAAAATTCCCACAAGGCAGTTCTGGCAGCAGTCTACCTCCTGGGCCTCTTTATCAGGCTCTATCCTCGTCTTGGAATCGACGCGCATCTGCTCACCTTTCAGGGCGACATCTGGTACAGGCTTGCAATGTCACAGTATATCGTTGATCATCTGGCTCTTCCAAACCCGGATCTGCGGTATCTGGCCTATGGCAACGTGCCCATGTGGTATCCACCACTGGGACCTGTTTTTCTCGCGGTGCTCAGCAGGTTTTCCGGTCTTGACCTGCCTACGGTAAGCTCGCGGATCATCCCTTTTATCGAGGCTGCAAGCCCGATTTCAATCTTCTTTTTAGCACGCCACCTCTATGATGAAACAGCAGGCTATGTCTCAGTATTTGTCCTGGCTTTGACACCGACTTTTGTCTTCTGGACAGGCATTTCTGATCCCCAATCGTATACCCTATTTTTCATTCCACTCTACATCCTGATCTGGCTACGGCATTGTAAGGCGCCGGATCGAAAAAATATAGCCTTACTTGGCGGGCTTTTGGCCTTGAACTTTCTTATTCACCTCTCATATTTTGTAGCGGTTCTCGTGCTCCTTTCAGTTACCACGGCACTTGTAATCGGTAAAGACGCGGGTAGATGGCTTTTTCGCGACTTATTAGTTGCAATCGGAATATCCCAGGCTCTCACCATCTTTTGGTGGCTGCCGGATAACCTATACTTTTGGTGGATAAAATCTCTGGTCACATCAAGCGGCCTATATTCTGCAACATGGCAGATTGGCGACTACGGAATCGTGGCAGTGCTTCTCGGCGCGGCAGGCTTTTTTTACCTTGCAGCTCGCAGGGAGAAGTGGACGCTTCTGCTCTTTCTCTGGGCGCTTCCCATATTCATTGAAAGCCAGAACGAAGCGATCCTATTCGCCCTGCACAGGGTTGATCTCACATGGAGCACTCTTGCAAAACCCCTTGAGGGATTTCGCTTCTTCCCCTATCTCGCCCAGCCCGCGGCAATCGCTGTTGGAGCCTTTTTCTCATGGATAGCTGGGAGAAAGTTTTTCACGGGTTTTTCAAGAAAACAGGTTCAAGCGGTGCTTCTTCTTTTGGTTATGGCGCCTCTTTTCTGGGGGCTTTTTTCACACTATCAGGTGAATGTGAAATTCCAGACCTCTGGCTTGACCCTGGCTGAGTACAGGGCTGCGGAGTGGTATCGGGCAAATTCAGATGAAGGCTCACGGATAGCTGCAGACTATTATCGGGCGCAGATGCTTTCAGGCGTTGCTGGCGGAAAGGTCCTTGACGGAGGGATGTTTCCACTTCGAAATGTTGACCTCCCATATATCAGCGTCCCGGCGGTGGTGCAGGACGACCTCTATATTTTATACAACACATCCAGCCCGCAGACGGCCGGGGAGATTTCAGATAAATACGGCCTCACACATATTTTCTACTCACAGAATATGGAGAGCTACGGCAACCTTCTCTCAAACTACAGGCCCGCGTCTGAATACGGTGTTCCCATCGATTTAGAAAAATTTTCAGAGCCAGAGTACTTCAAGCTCGCCTATGAGGACAAGTCAGGTGGCGTGAAGATATTTGAAGTGGTCAAGTAACATTTGTTTAACATGCTGAAAAGACAGATTATAGTCCATTTAACTTATATTGAGCACTAAGACAGAATAAATCTGAAAAAATTATTTTATGTCATAAATGACGGTGCTTGCATACATTTATCGAGGCTTTGATAATGTTCAGAATGATATTGAATTAACTATAATTCAGGCTATTAAAGAGAGCGGTTTATGACCATGCCTGCTAGTCTGAGCAAAGGAATTTGTTGTTTTTACAAAAGTAGCAGCTCTTCCCATGTGACAAGGCCGCCTTCAACAGCCAGATAGACGAGAATAATTACACATATCAGGGCAATTGAGAGCGCGAAGAGAGCGCCCATTGTGAAGCCGAATCCCTGTCTGAAGCTGCGGCCAACCTGGCTTTCACCTTCATCTAAGCCCTCATAGAAAGTTTCGTCAAACTTGTCCTCGAAATCGTCATCAGCCAAATCCAAGCACCATCAACACCTCGTTTAGAAAGGATATAAACCCTTCGATTGCCTTTTACTGGAGTTGGCACCGAAAAACTTTTCCAGCATGGACTAGCAGATTTTATCTAATGGAATTCATCGAAATCGACGGTTCATACGGCGAGGGAGGAGGGCAGGTTGTGCGCACCGCAGCCGCCCTCAGCTGCGTTACAAATAAGGGGGTTCGAATAAGTAACATCAGGGCCGGACGCACAAGGCCAGGTCTCTCCCACCAGCACATAGCCGCAGTAAAAGCAGTTCAGGCCCTGTCAGGAGCCGAGGTTCAGGGGCTTGGGAAAGGCAACACAGAGGTTTCCGTCGCGCCTGGTGAGATAGGAACAGGGAGCTTTCAAATCGATATCGGCACTGCTGGAAGCGTGCCGCTGGTGCTGCAGACGGTCCTGCTCCCTGCGCTTTTTTCGAAGGGTGAAGTCAGGTTTGAAATCGTTGGCGGAACCGACGTCCCTATGAGCCCGCCTATGGACTATGTTGAAAATGTTTACCTGCCCGTTCTCAGGCGCATGGGTGCGCAGGTGGATGTGAAGATTATTAGAAGAGGCCATTACCCCAGGGGCGGCGGACTGGTGAGGGCCGCTTTCAGGCCCTCCTCGCTCAAGGGGGTTTCACTTGAAAATCGGGGGGAGTTAAAAGGGGTTTTCGGTAGGGTCCACTGCACAGAGCTGCCCGAAAGCATCGCAGAGCGGCAGAAAAATGCTGCAATAAAAGACCTTCAAAAAAGGCTCGATGTAAAGGCAGAGATTAC
>BDTI01000059.1 GCA_002923215.1 archaeon BMS3Abin16
CATCAGCCTTTGACGTGGAAAAATCGGTTGTTGAGCGGGCGATCATGCTTACAAACAACATGGGGCTTGTGGCCAAAACAGCGTATGAGTCTGGAGCTGAGGGGCTGGCGAGGCTCACCGTACAGGTTGGACGCCCCCTGCGGCCTATGCTTGCGCAGTCCATGCCCTCTCTTGAAGAGGCGATAAAAGGTGCTGGCCGAGCTGCAATCGAAGTCAAGTATGATGGGGCACGTGTGCAGATACATAAAAAGGGTGGTGAGATACGGATTTTCTCCCGCCGCCTTGAAGAAGTTACAAATGCGCTGCCAGATGTTGTGAGCGCTGCAAAAAAGGCAATTACCGCGGGAGATGTGATTCTAGACGGTGAGACCGTTGCCGTTGACCCAGTGACCCGCAGACCCAAGCCTTTTCAGGATATACTCAGGCGGTTCAGACGCAAATACGGCGTTGAGGAGAAGGCACTTGAAATCCCATTTGAAACCTATATCTTCGACCTGCTCTATGCTGACGGCGAGCTGCTTATCGATGAAACCCTTGAAATGCGCAGGAAAAGACTGGCGTCAATCGTAAAGGCTGAGACAAAAAAATTCATGCTTGCAGACCAGCTGATTACAAATAACCTCGAAGAGGCTCTGAGCTTTTACAACAGGGCGCTTGAAGCCGGGCACGAGGGTGTGATGGTGAAAAACATGGATTCAACCTATGTTATCGGCAGCCGTGTGGGATATATGTACAAGGTTAAGCCTATAGCTGAGACACTGGATCTCGTGATTCTCGGCGCGGTTTGGGGCGAGGGTAAACGGGCTGGCTGGCTTTCATCCTATTATCTTGGCGCCCGTGACGAGCTTGGCGAATTTCGATACGTGGGCAGGGTTGCAACGGGCGTTACTGAACAGCAGCTCGCGGATTACACAGAACTCCTCAGACCTTACATCGAGTACACAGACGGCCTTGAGGTCAGGCTCATGCCGAAGGTCGTGGTGGAGGTGGGCTATCAGGAGATTCAGAAATCACCTAAATACGATTCAGGATTCGCACTCCGATTCCCCCGTGTAATCCGGCTCCGTGACGACAAGAGCATAGAAGAAGTTGACACACTGGAGAGGATGGAAGAACTTTATAAAAAACAGGGACACCCGGCGAGCTAACCGTTGAATTATTATTCTCTGTGGTTTCATCTCTTTTCAGCAACAATTATCGCGTGTGGTCTCCACAGATATAAGTTGTCTTGACAAATTAATTCTTCTTTGTCTGTATAACATGTTATTATCTTCTGTCTCCGGTCAACTATAGTATATCTTCCAATAGCTTTAAACTCTGATTGTTTCAGTTTCTTTTTTTGGGCCTTGTCAGAGCGTTTGTTAAAGACACCGAGTCTCAACATCCCCCCTTTCATTGCAGTGCCTTCTCAATCAAAGGCCGGACCTGGGGAATCCTCTCCTTTATGGTTGTCCAGACCAGCTTATAGTCTATCCCAAAATAGGAGTGAATAAGGCGGTCCCTCATCCCCGACATCTCCCTCCAAGGAACCTCAGGGTATTTCTTTCTTATCTCATCAGGGATGTTTTTAGTGGCCTCGCCGATGATCTCAAACTTTCTTATAACAGCGCTTGAGGTTTTGTCATCACCCTTGAATTCTTCAAAGCTCATGCCCTCCACAAAGTCCTCAATGCTCTCCATAGCCCTAAGAACATCTTTCAGATAAAGCCTAAAATCCCTCATACATAGGCTACCTGCTTTAAAACAGATTCCCTGAGCTCAAGCTTCAGGGCAGCCTCCGGCACAACATCCACCTTCTGTCCGAGCCTCTCTTCAAGAAACAGGCCAAGCCCAACGAGGTCTAAGAGGTCTGCACCCTCGTCAAAGCTCACAAGGATATCTACATCGCTCCCTGGGCTCTGATCTGCCCTAACAAAGGAACCAAAAAGCCCGATCTTTTTCACCTTGTATCTTTTCTTGAGCACGCCCTTGAGGTCATCAAGGGTTCTCAGGATCTCTTCCCTCGATTTCATGATATCATCCTACTCACTGTTTTTATCTTACAGCTATTATATGTTGTGGTCTTCCTCAGTTTCAAGGTAGTTTTTCATATGCCAGCGCCTTTTGTCCGCTCTTTGAATACGGTGTCAAACTGATGTGAAAACAGCTTTGCCCCTCAATGTCTAAGTCCGATTCTGAAACCATATATCGAGTTTAATGAGGGCGGAGATGTCCGGCTGCGTGACGACAAAAGCATCGAGGAAGTTGACACACTGGAGAGGATGGAAGAACTCTATAAAAAACAGGGACAAACGACTGGCTAGCGTCCTTTAATTTTTCTTCTGAAAGTATTTTTGGATTAGATTATACCCCCAACCGCCTGCGAACAAAACTGCTGCCATTACAGGTGCTCCGACTACCCAGAACACAGTGACAATTGTTACAAATCCAAGTGAATCAAGGAGATCTGTAAAATCTCTTATCTGCCCTTGTAGAAAGTGAATGAAGATCACCAGCAGAACAACACCAAGAGCTGTCCAGAGGGGAGTAATCAAATTGGCGACTAATGCATCCATAAAGGGAGATTTTGAATCGGATTCATGCGTCCACTTCTCTTCTAACGCTCCTACAAATAGAAAAAAGACAAGCGAAATAATTGAAAAAAAATCAGGGGGCAGACCAACCCACTCTACGAAGGCAAATGAAACAGCAATTATCAGAACTGAGAGTGCTCCCCCTTTCAAACTTGTCGACACAATCTGTGAATCATAGCTTGGCATTTTTCTCCGCCACAACCATCACATGGTCTTTTTCAAATGGTTCGAGGTCGATTACTTCCAGTATTTTGAAGCTGGGTTTGAGCCGGGCAATTTCCTGCGCTATGACTTCATCAGTTTTTTTAGATGAGTCAATGCTTTTGGCCTTGATTGCAAGCATGATAAATCCACTCTCCTTCAGATAGAGATCGGCGTTTTTTTCGAGTATTTCTGCCTGATTCTTCTGCGCCACATCCTGATAGATAACATCTACTTTTTCCATGAGCGATGCATAGCGATAGGGGTGGTTTGCATCGTAGAACAGGGGGATCATGTTCTCACGGCGGATGCAGAGGCGTAGAAGGCTTTCCATGGGTTTTTTCGAGTGCTCCACGCAGAACACCACTCCATCTTCACCCACAAGGTCTGAGACATGGCTTACAGTCGTGCCGCTGGCCGCGCCGAGATAGAGAATCTTCGAACCAGGTTTAATCGGCAAGGTTTCCAGCCCATTCAGGATTGCTGCCGAGAGCTTGCTCCTGTTCGGGTTCCAAAGCCGAAGCTCAACACCTCCTGTTTCAACAAGTTTTTCATCATACACCCGCTCGCCCGGCAGGAGATTCACGGTTGCAAGCATACCATCGATTTCAGCCACACCAGGAAAAGTTTCTTTCACCTCTTCCGCCCCCTGCGCCTGCCCTTCTTCTTCACGGTCTTTGGCGCCCGAACGACCTTCATCCTCCGGGGCTCACTTGGATGAGATTTTTTCACAGCCTCATAGCGCCGCATGAAATCAGCACGCAGCGCCTCTGAACGATCCTCTTTTGAAAAGGTGTCGATGCGCGCGGCGATCGCCAGTTTCGCGGCGAGGCTGCGGGCGATCTTTCCACGCTGCCACCAGGGCGACTTGGAGATCGTGGGATGCTGAAATATGATGCCATGCTTGGGCGGGTCACCCCGTTCTTTGAGATGTCGAAACATAGCCCGCTCCGCGCCGAGTACCTGGATACGCGACCCAGGTGAAACTGCGAGTTTTCCGAGCCCGCCGGCAGCAGCGATCAGCCTTGCGCCGAGCAAGGGACCTGCCAGCCCGGAGAGGTTTGGAGCTGTGCGCATCATCATTATTTCAAGCTCTTCTTCAAGCCCACCCCTGTATTCGATGAGTGCTTTGATCTGTCGGGCAAGCCCTTCCGACACATTTGTAGTATGGCTCACACCCGTATCAACAATTGTTTCAGGACTTATCTCCTCCCCTTCATATGCTGGCGCAACGCCTGATTCAGTATAGTTCTGGGCAAGCCTGAGCGCCAGGATATTCAATGCTTTTTGCAGGTCTTTAAGCGTGCCAAGGGCCTCAATTATCAGTTCGTCGTCGCCTGGAGCCCTGGCGAGATATGCCTGGCAGAGGCCAAGTGCAACTCGTCTACGCATTTCAGAATAGTCCTCCCAGGTTAGACCGGTTTTCTCAACAAGCATGTGCTGGTGTGAGAGAAAGAACCGAACATCCTCCGAGGTGGTCGGCGCAGCGCTTGGAGTCATAAGGAGTTTAACCACCTCTTCATCAGAGTCGATGGATTTAAACTCGATTAGACCGCCCGTGGAATTAAACTTGAACTCGCCGGCCGGTGTGAGCATCCGATGCACTTTAGACCACCCGGCCCCCCTGGTATCTGCCGTCGTATCCCCGCGTCCCGCCGGTAACCTCAGAAAAAACGAGCTGCAAAACCCGCGCGCCAGCTTCAAGCTCAATTTCATATTCACCCTCATTTTTTATCCCAACTGTAAGCTCGCCGTGATACCCTGGGTCGATCACCGCTGTTCGAAGTGAAGCACCACATCGAAATAGGCTTGAACGGTTCAACATAAATGCCACAAGATCCTCGGGCATGTTCACACGCTCCATTGTAACGAAGAGATAATACCCGCCGGGCTTGAGCAAGAAATCTGTGTCTTCAAACTCTGGCAGCCGACGAGTGGAAACCCCGATTTTACCACCGGACTTTGGCTCCATAACTTTTTTTACCCTTAGGTCTACACCCGCGCCCTGTACATTCGCAGACTGATAGTTCTCAAGCAGGCCCTCCTCTCTTATGCGCCGTAGTATCTCGTCGTGTCCCAGAAACATGCCTATCACTCAAAACCCTGTTAGACAGGCTAAATATAATAAGGTTATCTGTCAGGGCGCAAGGAAGGGATAGACTTTGTGAAAGTACCAAAGCGGCAGATAATAGAAGTATGAGCCTCTGATGAATACAAGGCTTACAAACAATGTTACAACGGCGTAGATGAGGAGAATGTGTTTTTTAAGCTGGCCCTGGACGTTTCCAATGTAGTCTGCTGCGAGTATTGCGGCGGGTGTGAGAGCAGGTAGGATGAAGCGTATCTCCTTGCCCTGTGGAATGCTGAAAAATGCTAGGTAGGTTATGAAAACCAGGGCGAGACCGGTCTTTAGAGGATCTCTTCTCAGGCGGCCTATGTTGATGTAAGTGAGAAGGGTGAAGGGTGCTATGAGCGGAAGGAAGAGCAGGTATGCGTAAAAGGGGACGTTCACGTTGTACCAGGGCGCGAGTGCCTTCCATGTTTCAATTGGAATGGGCAGGCCGTATACCCGGAGGTTCCAGATAAACCAGGGTACAGATATGACTGCTGCGACTGCGAGCACCGCCTGAGCCTGGCGAATAGATATTTTCTTAAAAAAAGTGTATGATAGGATGAAGACAAAGACAAGGAGTCCGAAGTATTTTGTCCAGACAGCCAGGCCGAGTGTAAGCCCGCATAGAATTAGAGCAGATGATTTTCCTTCTGAAAGCTGGATTGTGAAGAGTATGAATGCTGCTGTCAGCATGGCGAGGAGGTTGTCTGTGAGAATCAGGCCTGACTGCTGGATGTTCAGGGCTGAAATCGCGATTAAAAACGCGGCGATAAGACCTGTTTCCTCTGAAAGTCTGCTGCCGATTAGATAGACAATGTAGATCGTTGCGAGCCCTATGAGGATGTTTGGAATCCGTGAGACTAGTATTGATGAACCGAAGAGCTGCTGCCAGAGGTATAGGAGCCATGTGTAAAGCGGGGGGTGGTGAAACAATGGTTCAGAGAGATACCACACTTTATAGCTTTGCAGAATCAGCGGCGCACCTGAGAGCGTGTAAGCGAAGGGCCCATTTGAGGCCATGTTCTGCGCCAGAGAATAGTAGACAGACTCATCATATCCGAAGTAGCTCTCATTCATAGCGTTGAAGCGCAGTGCCATTGCAACCCGAAGGATGAGACCGATAAAAATGATTAATCTTATTCTGTTTTTCAAAGGCGAAGTATTTGCCTGCTTCATCTGAACTGCGGCCTCTTGGAAAGCAAGCGGTTAAGCGGAAGCGGGAGATAGGGTTTGCCCGCGGTTTCAGCACGGATCCTGGCGATCAACTCTTCTTTTGAAAGGGTTTTTTGAACGCCTCCCTCAGAGCGGATTCTAACTGTCAGATCCCCGGATTCAGCCTCGCGGTCGCCGATGACAGCGATATATGGTGTCCACTCCTTTTCTGCCCTGCGTATCTTTTTGCCCACAGTCTCAGACTCGTCGTCAATGTCCACTCGTATGTTCTGCGACTCAAGCTCGCTTAAGACGTCTCTGCACACCTGGATATGGCTGTCTCCAACAGGGATAAGCCGAAGCTGCGTCGGAGATAGCCAGACTGGAAGCATGGGCTTTTCACCTTTCATCGAACGCATGGCCTGATACTCAAGAATCGCGTAGAGATTGCGATCAATGCTCCCGGAAATAGAGGCGTGAAGCATGAGGGGACTTTGTTTTTCGCCGGATTCGTCCACATAGGTTATGTCGAATCGCTCGGTGTTTTCCACGTCGATCTGGACTGTTGAAAGAGTGGACGATTTTTTGAGCGCGTCGTTTATTGTGAACTCGAATTTCATGACAAAATAGAAGAAACGCTCGTCCCATAGCTCAATGAGTATCGGCCTGTCAACGAGTGCTGCAAGACTCTGCACAAACTCCAGGTTCGCATCATAAAAGCTCTTGAGAATCCGAATCGCCACACCATATTCGACGCCGATGTCATCCATCCACTGCATGGATAGCTTGAACTGATCTATAAACTCAGATCTCGCCTGATCCATATCAGCGCATAACGTGTGCATATCAGGCATGGTAAACGCCCGGAGCCGTTTGAGCCCTGAGAGTTCGCCTGACTGCTCGCGACGGAAGGAATAATGGGTGAGTTCATAAAGCCGCAGCGGAAGGGCGCGGTATGAGATCGTCATATCATGCTTCATAAGATACTGGCCGAAACACGCTGAAAATCTGAGAAACAATTCTTTATCGTCTGACTTTATCGTGTATTGACGGGCTGGAAAGCGATGCAGGTATTTGGAGAGCGCCGGATGATGAAAATCATACATAATCGGTGTTTCAACCTGCATAACCCCGTAGTCTGAGAGGAGGTTGTTCACATGGGTTTCCAACAGACGTTTTATAATGCTTCCCTTGGGATACCACCTTAGATTTCCAGAGTCAGAGCCGGGCTCGTAGTCCACAAGCTCCATGTCTTTCATCAGCCGTACATGAGGGGGTTCTTTTTCTGCTGTGCGTGTGCCTTTGGTCTCGTAGTCATAGAATATCTTCAGGCTTTTATAGGGTTTAAAATTGAATTTTTTCGGATCGATTAGCTCTCCTTTTGTGTCGAGTATGTGCCAGCTTGATTTCAATTCTTTTTCAGCTTTAAGCGCCTTTGACTCGCCTGCTTCTTCGCCGGTTTCACCTTTTTTTCCAGCGATGATTCTACGTGAAAGCTCTGAGAGAGGATGGCCCTTGCATCTGATGTTGAATGATTTGTAGAATCCGAAGGGCGCTCTTTTCACGGTGTAGCCTTTTTGGCGCAGCCCGGTTTCAACCGCTTTCATAACAGCGACAGCAGTATCTGGCTTTGAAAGATTCGGGCTGAGATGGGCGTAGGGATAAAGCATGATTGATTCTGCCTTCACCTTCCCGTAGACATCGGCTATCTCTGAAACCGCCTGTGACGCCGCGCCTTTAGGGTTGGTTTCATCCACCTTTTCAACAGCCATAAAAACAGCCAGCACTTCTTCTAGTCTGCCCTTCATCTGCTCTGGCGGAACTGTTTCTGCGACAGGCGTCTTTTTCAGGGCTTCGTATTCGATGAAATCGCTGTGAAGCAGGAGAAGCTGCATGGCTGAAAATAGGTGGAGTAATATATTAAGGTTGAGGTCTCAAAGGCTTTGCACTTAAAGTCCTAAATGTTACTTTGTTCTTCCCGAAAATGCACCCCAAATTTCTTCTGCAACTTTTTCATCAGGTAGTTGAATGAGTGTTTGACTTGGAGTTATACCAGTAATATTTTTTAATTCCTCGTGGGTAATTGGATTGTAGCTTATATTTTCAAAATTTTTCAGTTCCATATAATGTTCATCATAAACATCATGAAATTTGTCAGTAA
Source organism: archaeon BMS3Abin16 (assembly GCA_002923215.1). GTDB lineage: Archaea > Hydrothermarchaeota > Hydrothermarchaeia > Hydrothermarchaeales > SZUA-236 > SZUA-236. The sequence goes on from BDTI01000059.1 coordinate 8,201, forward strand.
ATTCTTTCTCTTTAAATTTACCCTTTGCCGTTCCTCTAACTATGATGCCCCTTTCATTTGAATATAAAAAGATTCTATCGTTTTCCCGTAGTCTATCAATTTGATGTGCTCGGCTCCCATACGCTGATGCTTTCTTATTTTTAATCATGGCCTCTTCAGCACCAGGAACATATCTTTTATCCGTGTTTAATACAAAATATCCCATAATCAACCCCATATAATTATTCTTTCACTGCTTATTAATACTTTCGTTTTTTTTAGACTTTGCTCCTAAAGTAACTCAAAAATCAGAGTTTATGTGCAAAGCCGGTCTCAAATCATGATTGAATCTCAGTTTTCGACGGTAGATGGTCCATGCTTATTTCCCGATGACTATTTATCTTGTGAGCAGGATAGATTGTCTGTGGTGAGGTTTTGAAAAAGTACGACGTGGTTGTGATCGGGTCTGGCGCTGGCGCGGAGATTGCTCAAAACGCATTGTCCAAGGGGCTTTCCGTTGCCCTTGTTGACCGTGGGGCTATTGGAGGTACCTGTCTGAACGTGGGCTGCATCCCGACAAAGATGCTCGTATTTCCAGCGGATCGAATCGTGGAAATTGAGGATACGAAAAAACTTGGGATCACCGCTGAGATTAAAGACATAGATTTCAAGGCGATTATGGATCGGATGCAGCGGCTTGTTGATGATGACGAAAGTAACATGCGAGAGGGGCTAAAAAGTATAAAAGGACTTGAACTATATGAGTCAGAGGCGCATTTTGTCAGTGATTACACGCTTGAAGTTGGAGGCGTGAAAATCAGGGGGGAAAAGATTTTCATCGCAACTGGGGCGCGGCCATTGGTTCCAAAGATTAAAGGGCTTGATAAAGTTAATTTTCTGACGAATGAATCTGCCCTTCGACTTGAGAGCCGGCCTAAAAGCATGATTATAATCGGCGGAGGATATGTTGCAACTGAATTCGCCCATTTCTTCGCTGCTATGGGAACTGATGTAACAATCCTGCAGCGGGGCAGCCGGCTTGTCCCTGGTGAGGAGGCCGAGGTATCTGAGCTTTTGAAGACGAGTATGAGTAGGCGGATGAAGATTCACACTGGTACTGAGGCTGTTGAGGTAAGAGAAAAAGATGGGGTGTTAACTGTTGTGGGAGTGGATAAAAACACGGGGCAATCTGTTGAGTTTTCTGCGGAAAAGATTCTGGTTGCCGCTGGTAGAACATCAAATGCAGACTTGCTGAAGGTAGAAAACACAGGCGTTAAGACAGATCAAAGAGGATACATAGTTGTAAATGAGTTTTTGGAGACAACAAAAGAGGGGATCTGGGCGATTGGAGATGCAATTGGAAAGGCGATGTTTCGACATGCAGCGAATGAGGAGGCTGAAATTGCCTGGCACAACAGCG